>CAZKXU010000052.1:0-23515 GCA_964556665.1 uncultured Bdellovibrionales bacterium
ATTATCCTACCCATGCGCAAATAAACCACAATTGTAGAAAGTATAAGTAGACAGAACGGTTATGAGTTGATCTTGAATAATGAAGCCAAAAATCTAGCTGGGAGATACGGATCCAATATTACATACCACCGGCATAAACCGATGATATGCAACAAACAGCTGTATATTAAGGGAAAAATGGAGCGGGCAAAGGGGCTCGAACCCTCGACCTTTTGCTTGGCAAGCAAACGCTCTAGCCAACTGAGCTACGCCCGCATATCCATTGTTACTAACTTTTTACTCTTACTACTATGCAGGCATATTCACGGTTGGCTAGAGCGTTTCTTCGCAAACGGTCATTTCTATCGTTCGGCCTTCGGCCTCCCTTTCGCCAACTGAGCTACGCCCGCATATCCATCGTTACTAACTTTCTACTCTTACTCTAGCCTTACTGGGACCGCGGGCTTCCAGCCCGCAACGTAGTGCCATTAAATTCGTTTGCGGGCTGTAAGCCCGCGGTCCCAGAAGCCTTTAGGTACCTTATACCTTACACCTAAAATTAATTTAACCGAACCTAAATGTCAAATACTACCTCCCGCCACTAGGTTTGACAGGGTATATTACACAAGATGCGGTACGGGACCTATCTTATAGCGGTAATCTTTGGTCTTATCTACTGGGGGCAGACAGTTACCGACCCCGATCTTGGGTGGCACCTTCTAGGCGGCGAATGGATCGTTTCTAACAGATCTCTTCCTACCTACGATTTTATCAATTCATTTAATACGAGCTGGCATGATTATCATTGGTTAGCTCAGATTCTAATATTTAAAATCTACTCCTATGGAGGGTTTCCACTACTCAAGTTGTCATTCGGACTGCTGATGGCATATTTTGCAAAGGTAGTCGTTGATATTATTTATCTCTCTTCAGGCCGTAAACCATCCTCTCTTCTAATATTATTATCATTATTTGTAATCTTAAGCTCAGTAGCCTATGTAGCCTCAGTTCGCCCGCAAACGATAGGCATTACATTGATAGCAGTTATAATCAGACGACTCCTTCAACGTCCAACTAAATACGAAATTCCACTTCTCCTACTACTCACCGTTATGATTGCCAATATGCACGTATACTGGGTTTTTGGTCCCTTACTATGGGGGGCTTACCGCGTGCTGCCTTGGCTGCTTAAACATGCACGCCACTCAGGAAGTTACAGCTTAGGAGGGTTAGCGCTTCTATCCTTAGCAGGGCTTCTTACCCCTTATGGCACTGACACCTACATCCTTCTGCTCGATTATATAAAGATGCCAGCTATCCTTAAGGACTCTATCATAGAATTTCAGAGTGGATTAAAGATGGGAGTAGAAGCTCCAATCTTTATACTAGCCTACCTTATGATCCTGAGCCGCATATTCACCTTGAAAAGATCCCTAGTCACTGTTGGCGCAACTTGCACAGCTCTCGTTGCTCCATTACTGGCAGTTCAAAGTGCAAAGTTTTTCCCTCTTTTTGCCCTATTAGGCGGACCTTACATGATTCGGCACGGCTCCCTTTCGATGCGCAAACTAATCCCAAATGCGATTCAAAATGAAGCGCGTTATGTTAAAACTGTCTTAGGTGCTCTCACTATACTAGCCTGCATAGCTGCCGCCTCACGCTTTCCATATCTAGAGAGTCAAAGCACCGCTAAGGCGCTTAATCAAGGCTATCCTATGCAGGCCTGCCAAAAACTTGCAGAGCTAGCTGCTGACAGAGTATCCCTGCACGGCCATATCCGTGTTCTATCTCATTTTAACTACGGTGGATGGTGTCGCTGGGCTGCCTATCAGCGCTCATCTAAGACAGATTTAAGAGTAACGATGGACGGAAGAACTCAGTATGTTCCGGAGATTCGTTACAAAGAAGATGACAAGATCTGGAAGCTAAAAGATGGCTGGAAAGAGGTCCTAGATGCCTGGGCCCCTGATTATGCCATAGTTGGAATCGATCAACCCTTTAGACAGATACTAAAAACATTGCCTGAGTGGGAGAGCGTACATAAAGATAAATACTTTGAGCTGTTCAGCATAAGGGCAGATACAAATTACTAAATATTCAGCATGCAATTGCTGCTATTAGGCAAGTTCAATATTTCTCAACTGCACTTCACTGTCATTTGCAACTATAAACTTCACCTCTAAGGGCATAACATGTCTGCCTGAGGGTTTTACGAGTAAACTTAAGTGTTGCCACCTCTTTGCCGCCTCTACGTCTAATTCATTCTCATATATAAGCTCTTGTCCATTGTATATTTGAAGCTTTGTTTTCTCTGTTAACGCTGGTGCGCGAAACTCAAAGGCTAATTGTCGTTCTTTCCTAGCAGAAGTTATATAAAGAGATCTACTCTCAATATCTTGAATTCTCACTAACGGATTGACTTTAAGTAAATAATTCCCCTGCTTGTCTTTTTCAATGATCTCAACCTGCTCAGGGATTTCTGAGATCTCATTTATTGCAGCTGTTAGCTTACTGGTTTTCATAAACTGGCGGTTTAAAATTACATATTTAACACCTACCAATTGCCCGATTTTTGAAAGACTTCTTGCGCTTGGGAAATTATCTAATTCTTCACTCTCATAGTAAAAGTATGGCGGAACTTTGCCACTAAAACCGTTAACCACTGGATGCATACTTGGCTCAATCCAACGCATATAAAGTGAGTTTCTATTCATCGATGTAATACCATCATGAGCATATCCTCCTATGGGCAGTGACAAAACGGCACCATCACCAGGAAGAGATTCCAAAGTTTTATATATTGGTGGTGCAGGTAAGGTTCTCGGTATAGCGTCCCATCTTGACTGAAGTTCGACAGCGGTTAATCCAAAGATCACTACTATAATAGCATACTTTCTCCGAATGGAGTATAATATCGGTGGCTTTTTAAGTATAAGGTCTAGACCACGAGCAGATAAAATTATCGCTGCTAGTATCGGAATAAGTGCGATACGTGAAATACCTCTAAGCGCATCAACTCCAGGGAAATAATACAGTAGCTTATATAACTCAGGTAAAGGTGGGTATGTGGCATACGAACCTATAAACCCAAAGCTAGCAAAGAGAAAAAAAGAGAGTAGAAATAAAGTTAGCTTTTCATAATTCTCGCATGTCAAAGCAGGCGCGTCTTCAATATTTAAAGATCGACTAAAGTTGCTATATGTAAATAGTAGCACAAGCCAAAATGGGAATGAGATACTCCATGCCTTGATATAAAGCAACTGCTTACTAGCATCTATCGAGATAAAGATGAGAGCGGCACCTAGAATATACACCCCAAAAAACAAGAGGTATTTATTAATTACATTTTTTGAGAATGCAGCGGACTGCACATTTTTACATATCTCTCCAATAGCGCCGGAACACAATGATAGCGGTAGTAGGCCAAAAAATAGATACCCTTCAAGATGAGACAAGTGATGCGTAAAGCGAGGCCATAGCCAATTACTCCAAGGCGCGGCAAGGTATGCAAGTATTGTTGGTGAATGCTGCTTTATTAAAGCGGGCGGAACTGCTCCAAAAGCGCTTCTAACCTCCCGATATGGATGCACTAAACATAAAAGCATGATTGACCACGGTAGGTTAGCGATAAATAGCGTAATGTATGATCTATAGTTCTTTCTAAGCCCATAGGCATAAAACACAGCTAGTAATATTACAGCAGCTAATATGTAAGCATAGATCGAATAGTACACTGCGGATAAGAATGCACCGCAAACAGAGAACCCAATCATGGTTGCGCTTAGCCAGGTACCGCGGTTAATAAATCTAATGGATGCAAGGAAAACAGCTGGTATAAAAAAAGCAAACTGCAGCTGCGGGTGACCACGGTGAAAGCCATAATATGGTAACAACATAAAAACAAAACCTGCGTACACCGCAGCGGCTCCCTTACCCCAGATCTCTCTTGTTAACAAATAGGCTATAAACCCATTCAGCACACCTGCGAGAATTAGTGTTAAGTTATAAGATAATTCTGAGTTTGCACCAAAAAATGAAAATATCTTCCCTACTATCGACGGCAAAATATAGTTATCACTATAAGCCATCGAATACCCGAAAGGATAAAATATACCTGCATCAAAGTGCTCGGGCAGAATACTAATTCCGAGATCGATATTTGCTTTTGCTAACCAAACATATATTGCAGCATCACCACGGGAGCCACCTAAGTATCCAAGACTTAGGCGGAATATATTGTGGGGGAAAAGAATTAAGTAGCTCGCAGTATAGAAGAGTAAAACGTAGAGCCAGCTTGGGATTACCTGAAAGAAATTTTGCTTAGTTAAATTATTGCTCATACCTAACTACGTGAATTGACTACTTTTACAATAATTAAATAATTAAGTCCAAAGTCGTTCATGGTCGATAACAGATCTGGGTAGTCTGAGCATATGAGCAGCAAACAAAAACACACCGTTATAATTGAATCAGATGAGATAATTCATGACGGGCCATTGTGCACAAGGCAGAACTACTCATTATATACCATCAATGAACACAAAATATGGAATATTCTTTACACTAGGCAGCGTAAAAATCTTGAGGATATCGCCTACTCAAAGTGGCTACATGCGATGGATAGTATCGGACTAAATCCGAATCAGATACCTAAACTTACTGAAACTGGGGAGAAGTTAAAAAAGCTAACTGGCTGGCTACCTGTTCCGGTGAAAGGATTCCTGAGTGCAAAAGATTATTTTTGGTATATCGCTAATCGTGAGTTTCCAACTGTGCCTACCATTAGGCCGATGGACAAACTAGAGTTCATAGTAGAGCCGGACCTATTTCATGACGCATTTGGCCATCTACCTATGCATTCAGATCCTGGCTTTGCTAACTTCATAGAGCTATTTGGAAAGATAGCCTATGAGGTAGTCGAACAGGAGGAGAGATTAACAGAGATGCAGCGGCTATATTGGTTCACTGTCGAATACGCATTAATAAAAGAGGATAGCAAGTTAAAGGTGTGCGGAAGCGGCCATCTTTCCGGCATTGAGGAATCCCGTCATTCTTTAAGTGATAAGGTTCAAAAGAAGAAGTTTAAACTTGATGATGTTGTTGAACAAGATTTCAACCCTCACATTCTACAACCTCTACTATTTGTATTGGATTCATATGAGCAGGTATCCTATGCCTTAGCAAAAAAAGCAAAGCAGTTCGGGGTTCAGATTAGCAGGTAATTTGACTACAACTACCTCCTCTATTATCTTATCCTAATGCGTAAGAACTTGATCCTCCTATTTTTTGGGGCATCCCTAGGGGTAATACTAATCTGTATAACCTACTTTGTGTTTCCTAGTGCTTCGCCAAATAAGTTTTTTCACGTATAGCGCGCAGCGTTGCCCCAGATTGGCACGCCTCGGAAGGAGGAAATCCGCAGCAATACTGGAGTATTGCGAGGATTTTCCGACTGAGAAGCGTGACAAGGTGGGGCAACGATGTGATGCTAGACGTGAAAAAACTTATTTGGAGGAGCACTAGTTCTGCATGAAAGCCTCCTGTGGCATACACCTCAATTTGATTAAACTGAACTAGCATGATAACCTCCTTATTAAGATGTTAAGACCTAAAGATAGCCGTACTTCATTTAACAACTTTCCAGGAATAACGCCACAAATGCCAGCATTTCCTGGATGGGGAATGCCCTTACAGATCCCTCCAGGTTATTGGGGGGAGACTACTCATCGAGGGGTTGGAACTGAAACAGGCGTGGTCGGGCATCAGCTCTCACAGTACGACCGCTCTCTTCTCACCCTCGCGCTCCCTGTTGTGCGCAGGGAACTTACAAAGGAATTTGTCGGACAAGCTACCGCTGTTGATGCTTTAATCGGGCCACTGCAAGATGCAGCGTACTTTCCTCAGAGTAAAAGACTACTACTAGGAGCATTAGCATTTAGCGGACCACGCGGAGTTGGAAAAACGAGGATCCCGTTACGTTTCGTTGAGTGCTTAAATGCACAGATCACGGAAAAAAATAATAAAGGAGATTCGAGGCTGAGAGGAGAACGAGGCTCAGAATCTGAAGTATTACAATTTCATCTGATAGAGATTGACTGCAACTCCTTACATCAATCAGCAATAGGTGTAGTGCCTCCAGAGGTTGCAATGATAAAAGCCCTCTTAGATGTCAGAAATAACCCAAATGCAGTTGTAGTCTTTAGAAACTACTCACGCAGCATCCCAGAGCTTGAACCTCATTTTAGCAGCATTGTGAAAGATGGATTAATTTACGGACCTGATGGCACTCCTGTAAAATTTAATAGATGCCTAATTGTAGTTGAGTTCAGTCCTGAAACTACAGATTCAAGAGAGATGGGATTTCATGCAATTCTTAGTGGTAGATCTAAGTCATGCACTGAAGCTGAGAATACAGTTCCAGCCGAATTAGCTCCTCTAATAACTCCTGTTAAGTTTAGGAGTTTTACTACTGCTGAGGGCGTTACTCTCGCTTCTCAAAGAATTGATACAGCAATCTCTGCACTAAAAGGCATTAAAGTTAACTTGACAATTACAGTAGATCCCAAAGTAGCAGAGTTTATTGCGAGTAAAGGCATTTCCGATAGTACTGGCGCTCATCAACTTGAGGCCGCCCTTCAAATTTATCTACTTACACCACTTCGTCAGAAGATAGCAGAGCTAATGGCGAATCAGAATCCTGTTAGCATAAATGTAGTTATGGGTATACGCGCTCCGCGAATTCGAGTAAAACCCGCAACCAACTAACACCCTTCTACACTCGGGCTAATTGATTTCCAAATTTTCTGAGCTGAATTTACAAGCGCAGCTTCTTATTTTTAGGACTAATAAATAAGACTCAAACGACTTATTTTTTTAATAAGTGCGAGTCAGTTGGCGGTGAAAACAGCTTAGAAAAGTCGAACGCATCCATGTTAGGCCCATGCTTCTGTAGGAGTAGTAGTCGTTCCTTAGCCTCCTCCACCGTTGGAATATGACCTTTTGGAATCCACCACAAAACCAGATGAGGATCGAGCGGTGAGAACCATTCCTTCCGACGTTTCAGGTAAGTTGCATGCTGCGACCTAAAGACAAAATTCTTAAATGCTTCAACTGATTCCCAAACGGAGAGTGTAATATAGATTGATTGGTCTTCGAACGGTCTAATATTGAAGCTCTCAACACCTTCCGGCTGGTAGCGCCAAATGAACCCGGGGGATTGATCAGCAGTTAAGTTAACTGATGGGGACCCAGCTACAAAGTCGGCAAGCCGCGGGTCATCCATAGGAGCAATGGCCTTAGCAAAATTGAATTCTGCAAGATGATAAGAAGAATTAGTCATTAGGTTATATGGTAACTCAACATGTGCGTGTATGGAAGAGTCTCGGATGTTGTTGTGAAATGTGCAGTGAGGGAGAGTTATCGTAAGTTAAAGTAGGACATCCACTTTTTAAGCTACGAAAAACTCTTAGTACACTACGAAATTCTCGTAGGCTAAAGTTTGGGTGTTCTTATTTGGGTTTTCTTATTTGGGTTTTATGATTCCGTATAGTCAAGAGTATTAAAGTTTAGTTTGTTGTTTCAACATTGACTCGCCATTCTGAACGGTTACGGAGATCTACTGCAATATGTAGATAATAGGTGCCAGGTTCGTTTACAAAGCTATTTTCCCAATTAGGAACCCGGCCTCGTATTGAAAGAAAAAGCCGCTTTGCTCCTGTAGTAGCGTTTATTAAATAAACTCTCAGATAAGTAGTGCCATAAAAGCGATAAGACAGCTCAGCTGGAGTATCACTAACAACGAATTGTTTCGTAATTGAATCTTTGGTGCCCTTATATTCAACTAACTCAGTAACTGGCAGGTTCTGATTTACCTCAGCTTGCGCATTTACACCTCCATCTGCTGAGGAGATAAAGCCAAATGACTCAACATCTCTTTTTCGGGAGAAGCAAAGATAATTTCCGATAGATTTACTATATACGCCACTTTCCATAGACGCAATAAATTTTGGGCATTCAGTCTGCGCAGATACAAAACTTGGAAATAGAATCAAAAAGTAGATTATTAGAGTTAATATTGTTTTGACCATATCTACACCACCTTAACTTAAATGCAACCTTGTTAATCTGCTAGATAGTTATGAATAGCTCTCTGTAACTGTTGCCTAATATGTGCACTCACGTGGGTAGTAATGTTTAATATTTTTACTGTTTCATAAGCATCGATTAACTTGTGATAGAGAAACTCCATATTTGCTCTACATCTCACCATAAAAACATGTGTTTTCAACACCTTGCAGCACCGTATAATTCCTGCATCCCCTCCTCTAGCCGCTGCATCAAATCAGACGGTAGTACTATTCTTTCGAGGGTAATATGGAAAAGACACAAGCATTAAATATGTTAGTTGAAGCTGCGGATTTAGTAAAAATGATCGAGGACATCGCGGCTCTTCCAAATGAGAAAATCAACAGCAATATGGCTGGTATTAAACTAAACCTTAGAATGGTGCGGGAACGGATCCTAGCCTCCCACGACAGATTTGCTTCTGAGTATATTGCGCAGGCTCGCGCCAAGATTGAACCTCCTACAGAACCTAAGCCCTTCAATACACAGAAGGAGATAAGCAGCACAGAGCAACCTAACGATAACAGCAGGCTCTCTTTTAAGCGCCGCGACCTGCGAGCTGAAATGGAGAAGTCAATAGAACGGTAAGTTGTTACTATCCTGTAAGAATAGATTTTTCTGTCACACTGGGAGCGCGGGCTTCCAGCCCGCTTTCTCGCCATTGCAACTCCGAGCTAGCGGGCTGGAAGCCCGCGCTCCCAGTGTGATCGGTAAGGAGTTAGTACTTCTTCCCTGTAATCGCAGAGAGAAATCCGCTTAGCCAGTTATCACCGCTCTCGTCAGCTTTAGAATGCTTAATGATCTCCTCTAACTCCCCTGCGTCAAGCCAGATACCGCCGCTCGTAGTACAACGATCAACTACTACTCCTTTAATCGTAATCTGCTCCATCGGCTCACCTGTAATTGGGCTAGCTCTTTTTTTATCGCCACGCTGCTGCTTTAGACGAGCAAGGGCTGCCCTGTTCTGCTCTTCAAAATAAGCATCCTCTTTCGCTTTCTTCATCTGGTCCCAGCTATCTGATGACATACAAAATTCTCCTAATGTTTATCCTCATTTACATACAATATTTTGATAGAAAACTAAAGTGGCCTGTAGCAACACTCAGTCATTCTACGGTTGTTCATTTCTCAACAGCTTAATATTATAAATCGGTATGTATACCCGTCGTCAATTCCTTAGACTTGGAGGGCTCTCTCTTTTAACTGCGGCATCTGCCGGGACATACGCCTTTTCCCGCGACGAAACACTCGTCCTTAAAGTGGAAAAGGTTGAGATTCAAATACAGAACCTGCCTGCCGATCTGAATAATTTCAGAATCGGCTTTCTCACCGATCTGCATCTTGGCATCTTTATTCCTGACGAGTTAATCGAAAAGGCTGTACAAACCTTAAACCAGCATGAGATAGATCTGTTGCTACTTGGAGGTGACTACCTATGGATGCCGAACAATTCGATCTGGGAGATAGAATATTTTATAAGAAACCAGCGCTATACAAAAACCTCAGGCAATGAACTTGCCGCACAGCTTTTTCATGCCGTCGCAGACCATCTCAAAAAAGTTCAAGCTCCAGCCGGAAGATTCGGCGTCATGGGGAACCATGATCGCTGGATTAATCCAAAGGCCTGTGGCGAATCATTTGCCAAGGTTGGCATTGATGTATTGATAAATCGCTCGGTAGAGATTAAGCGCGGCGATGCGTTCATTACATTAGTAGGTGTAGATGATTACTGGACAGGAATTCCACGTTTACCTCCGCATCGCCAGCGCGTTTCAAACGAAGTACGTATACTACTCGCACATAATCCCGACTTTGTGGCGTTTGCCCTTGAGGAGCTATCCTACAATTTTGAGCTTACATTATGTGGTCATACACATGGGGGTCAGATCAAACTGCCGATTCTCGGAACCCCGCATTACAATATTAATGATACAAGGTTCCGTTCTGGGCTTGTTAAACACCCAGCTGGCCAGGTTTATACCTCGCGCGGCATTGGCGTAGTTGAAATACCGCTCAGAATTAACTGTCCGCCTGAGGCAACAATTTTAACCTTAAAACAGGCTTAGCTATTATTTATTCTACTTTTTTTGCGATTGTTCATAACTTATGTATAATTCTTATTACGCTTTATTAGGACCCTATATGAAACATTTGAGATCAGCGATTCTTGTTTTTGTTATTAGCTTCAATGCTATACTAGCTTTTGCTGAATACATTCCCACCACTATCGTAAGCGCGAATGGGAGCTCCGTTCTAGGCAATGGTGTATCTAGCCAGGGAGTTAGTAGCGGCGATCACGCTTATTCAGCCTTCGTATCTGTCGCAACAAACCTAGTTAGCGGCGATAACAATGGAGCCTCAGACATATTTCAGAAAAAAATAAGTGATGCTTCAATTGTACTTGTAAGCGTCAGCTCCGCCGGAGTAATAGGAAATGGTGCTTCTTCGGAGCCCAGTATTAGCAGCAACGGCCGCTACATAGCCTTCTCCTCACTCGCTACAAACCTGGATGTATCATCAGTTGACAGCAATGGAGTAAGCGATATTTTTTTAAGGGACACTATTTCGGAAACCACGGTCAGACTCTCTCATAACTCTTCAGGGACTCAGGGCAACGCCGGAAGCTTTGCGCCAGCAATAAGCGCCGATGGACGATACGTCGCCTTTGAGTCAGATGCCACTAACCTTGTTAGCGCTGATACTAATGGTAAGCGAGATATTTTTGTATATGATACGGTCGGCGATACGATTAGCCGTATCAGTGTTAATAGTTCCGGCAGCGCCGCAAATAATAATAACTATGCGCCATCAATTAGCGGCAATGGCAATTTAATTGTTTTTGAATCCGATGCAACTAATCTTGATTTAATAGCTTCTGATGTAAATGCAAGAAGAGATATCTATCTTCACAACGTTTCTGCGCAAACTACTATCAGGATAAGTCTTTCCTCCTCATTTAGCGGCAGTGACGGCGACCCATCAAATGGAGACTCAGCGAATGCTGTAATTAATGTCGATGGAACTATCGCTGCCTTTGAATCGGATGCCACAAACCTATTAAGCGGCGACTCAAATTCATCCATTGACATCTTCGTAAGAAATCTCTCCTCGAAAGCGACTACTAGAGCAAGTGTAAATAGTAACGACTCTCAGGGCAACAGTGACTCCCTTAACCCTGCACTAAGCGCAAGCGGACGATACATCTGCTTTGAGTCGGACTCCTCTAATCTTGACTCAAATAATGTTGATGGCAACGAAGCTACTGATATTTTCATAAGAGATCTAACATCCGGTGATACCTCAAGAGTCAGTGCCACCTCAAATGGAGCTTCATTGAATGGCGCATCGACAGGTTGCAGCATCGCTGAAGATGGTAGTTATGTGGCGTTTACATCAGCGGCCACTAACCTTATTAGCTCAGACAGAAACAGCTCAAGCGATGTCTTTCATAGCAAGACTACCTGTGCCGTAGGAATAACAGATAACACCGATACGGATGGAGACAGCACTATTGATTGTAGCGACGGATGCGTTAATGATTCCTCGAAAATAAGCGCAGGACAGTGCGGCTGCGGCTCTGCCGATACAGATACCGACAGTGATGGAACTGCAAACTGCCTAGATCTCTGCCCAACTGATGCTTCCAAGGTAGTTGTAGGTATATGTGGCTGCGGCACATCTGATGCGGATCTCAACTCTAACGCACTGCCTGACTGCGCAGATCCAACAATCTTAACCATTCCATCGAAGCCTACAAAATCAGTTCGAAGCTCTAGGATTACAGTTAATATTCCGCGCATCTATTCCGGAGTAACTTATATCCTTACTATTAAGAAGGGTTCAAAAACGGTAGTAACTAAGGTATTGCCGGAGACGAAAACTGAATATACCTCTCGCAAGCTTAGCCGTGGTACGTATACAATCCAGTATACGATAACACTTGCAGGGGTAACGACTCTCCCGAGCAACAAAGTTACCGTCAGAATTAAGTAAATTATAGCAAGTGACGGAATACCGTAGCGCAATTCTGTCACTTGCTATAGCCTGGCCATGCATGGCCAGGACGAGCCGTAGGCTCGGAGAACGGCTTGAAATGGGCGCTCGGGGACCCGTTTCAAGCCGTTCGAGGAGGCCTTTGGCCACGGATGGTCAAAGGCGACAGACAAAATAACGGTACGTTATTTTGTCATTCAGTATAATATTAACGATCAATCTAAGTGAGCGTATTCAATCAGATAGGAATAATAGATCTTGGTACAAACTCATTAAAGGGTTTCGTCTTTAAGGTTAATGGCAAACGCAGAGCAACACTTGTTAGCAGATACCGTGAACTAGTGAGGCTTGGAGATGATGTATTCCTTCACGGATCAATAACGCCTGGAGCCTATAAACGCACCATTAGTGCGGTTGAAACAATACTGCAATCTTTCAATAGAGATGGTGTGTCCTCACTTGTATTTGTCGGTACTAGCGCGCTTCGCACCGCCCGGAACTCCGGCAGATTAATCCGCACTGTGAAGCGCCGCTTCGGTGTCTCTCTAAGGAAGCTATCTGATAAGGATGAGGCTTTACTGATTGGCAGAGGGGTAAATTTTTTAGAGCCTCCAATTAAAGGTTATACACTAACTGTCGATATCGGCGGCGGCTCGGTAGAGCTAATCCTTAGTCGTGGACGACGTATTTTAAAATCGGCAAGCTTTACGCTTGGTGCAGCCTCAGTACAGCAGCGCTTCTTAAAGAGTGTCCCCCCTGCCCCAGGCCATACAGACCAGCTACGCTCATTTATTCGCCGAACTTTACGTCAGAGTAATTTCCCACGAGATACTAAAATCGATCGCGCTCTTGGCTCAAGCGGCTCAGTACGCACCCTTTGCCGAGCAATAACAACAATGGATCACTCCCCTTTACACATAGACGAGCTTGGAGCCTTTATAGCCAAGATCGCAGGCGCCTCTAAAAAGACGATCGCGCGCATTCCTCGTATTGAGAAGAAAAGAGCGGATCTAATACTTGGGGCTGCAATAGTGCTTGAAGAGATAATGGCCCATTTCGGGATTGAAACGATCAAGCAGACAAGATACGCGCTAAAAGACGGGATTATCGCAGAAGTTCTTCAAAAACCTAAACAAAGTGCCAGGTCATTAATCCGCTCAGAAAAAATGCCGGTAGTAAAATAATCCCTGTCTTACTAAAAAAAATACAAATTCATAGTGAATAAAGGAAACTTTTGAAAGGTCTCCTCGATAACATAGATATAAGAGTTATATCAGAAGGAGATTTATGGAACATGAGATCACACCACTAAACAATCATAATACCTTTGAGATTGAAACATTAATACAAGACTCTAACTCACTTAAAGAGCTTATCCGGAACTGGATTCTCTTAGATAATGCTGAGCTCGATCTCTGTCCTGGCAATAACGATGAAGAGGAACACAGCGCTCTCTGCATTTCCTTCATAAGAAATAAGACACTCATCTGTCATGCATTTTTCCCTTTAGAAGTAGTTCATAATGAGTTTAGGAAGGTTTGGCCGGTCTCAGAAGCATGGCTCCCGTTTGAGAAACGAGTAGAGGATTTTCACTCCTGTGATGACGAGCTTTTAGAAAAACTTACAAACGAGGCTAAGTCTACCTGGAATGATGAGCTATGTACCGAGATAATCGATTTTGATGGTGGGCTACACCTTGCAATCTCATACGCTATATCATTGATCGGAGTTGCTAACATAAGAATTCATCAGCCCTCTGATTTTGAGGAGGTGGGCTGGGAGGTGGCATTAGGTGTAGCTGATAAGGATATCGCGTCAAGAGGTAGGCTCTTTGATCTTTTTCTTAGCTACAACAATGAAACAGATGGAGCTGGCTGGGGTACAGGCAAGAAGATGCATGTGAGATAGCTGAATTTTACGATCTAACCGCCTTTTCTCACACCGTGAGAAAAGGAGAGCTAAGCTCGACCCTTAGGCACAAAATGTATTTTTTGCAAAAGTCGTTAATCTGTTGAAAGAAATGGATCTTTGAAAACTTGTGAGAAGGGGCGGCTAAAGCTAAGTTGGCCACTAAAGGTTCTTATAAGGATATTTCCAATGATTCTATAACTGCACGGAATATCACTTCTTTTGGACTGTCTGTAAGTCAAGCAGCCATAAATGGCAGAATATTAAACTTGCCATATTTATTAAATATGGCATATAATATATATATGGCAAAAGATAAAGTTAGTACAGCAACCTATGAAGTCTCTCTTTTAGAAGGAGGAAGGTTAGTTATTCCTTCCAAGGTAAGAAAATATTTAAATATTGCAGTTGGTCAAAAGCTATTTATGAAAGTCGAGGGAAATATTATAAAACTTTATACTCCTGAGGAGGCAATTAAAAGCCTTCAAAATATAGTTATGAGTGCAGTCCCATCGAACTATTCATTAGTTGATGAATTGATTAAAGAACGTAGAGCTGAGAATGAATAAGTATGTACTTGACGCCTCTGCAGTTCTGGCTCTACTGCACAAAGAGAGCGGTTATGAGTTTGTATCCAAAATAATTTCAAGCTCGTTAATATCAGCAGTAAATTATGCAGAGGTTGCCTCCAAGTTAGTCGACTTCGGTGTTAAACAAGATGATATTTTAGATCTGCTTTCTGAAATCGGATTTAATATCGTCAATTTCGATAAAGATATGGCCGACAAATGCTTTGAGATTAGAGTCATCACAAAACCATTAGGTCTTTCATTAGGAGATCGAGCTTGTCTAGCATTGGCCATGCTTAGAAATGCAACAGCCGTTACCTCCGACCAAACATGGAAAAAACTGCCAAAGAAGTATTGTAAGATTGAATGTATTAGGTAGATTCTGTCCGGGAACTACTTTTTTAGAAAATATCGTATAAGAGGCCCGTCCAGAATCTGTGAGGCTCCCTCTCGGTCGCCAAGAGAAATAATCCGGTGCTACATATCAATCAACCTAAATCCGGCAGTTGCCGGATTTAGTTCACCTAGAAAAAGCAGTTCTAACCTTTATTTAGGCCGAAAAACGCTTGAAAACAATGTGGTGGTTGGTTCACCCAATGGGTGAATTCGATATTTGTAGAATTCATCGTGTTTTCAAGCGTTTTTCGCCTTATCGTTATGCGAACTGCTCTTTCTAGGATCAATATTATTTACCTGTTCGAATATTTTCAACTACTTGTGCAAACTAGTCAATTAAGATCATTGTTTTTACTAGCATTCTCAACAATTTTCATCCGTCGGGACGGAAACTAGTGCTTCGCCAAATAAGTTTTTTCACGTATGGCGCGCAGCGTTGCCCCAGATTGGCACGCCTCGGAAGGAGGAAATCCGCAGCAATACTGGAGTATTGCGAGGATTTTCCGACTGAGAAGCGTGACAAGGTGGGGCAACGATGTGATGCTAGACGTGAAAAAAATTATTTGGAGGAGCACTAGCTAGCCGCTACGACAACAGATCATTAGATATCGGCGGTGGAACATTAAGCGGCTTATTGCGCTCACGTGCATGACGCATAAGCGCCTCCTGCGAGGAGAGCTGAGTTGCATCGGTTTGGGTAGCTAGATTTCTCTGATAAGTGCCGTCACCTAACATATCCCAGGCTTGCAGATTATCATTTAGCATTAGAGAAAAGATCTCAAAGAGCTCCTGCTTATGTTCAGTAGCAACTATAGGGACAGCCAACTCCACACGTCTGTGTAAGTTTCTTGTCATCCAATCAGCAGAGCTAATAAAGAAATCCCCTTGCAGTGGATCGGTCTGGCCATTCTGAAAATAGATAATACGCGAGTGCTCAAGCAGGCGGCCTACAACTGATCTAACCCGAATTCGATCACTTAACCCAGGCACTCCTGGACGTAAAGAGCAGATCCCTCTAACTAATAGGTCAATTGTTACACCCATGGCGGAGGCCTCATAAAGCTTCTCTATGATATGCTGATCCTCTAATCCGTTCATCTTTGCGATAATGCGCGCTGGTTTACCTAGACGCGCAAAGTCTATCTCTCTATTTATCATGGCGATGAAGCGGCTCTCCATAGAATGAGGCGCAACAACCAAGTTCTGAAAATCACGCTTAAGAGATCTGCCGGTTAGAAAATTAAAAAAATGTAGTAAATCATCTGTAATCTCGGTGCGCGCCGTAAACAGGCCTATATCAGTATAGGTACTTGAGGTCTTAGCATGGTAATTACCGGTTGCGATATGTGCATACAATCTTAGTCCTGTAGGATCATCCCTGACCACCAATAAGGTTTTTGCATGAGTCTTAAGCCCTGGAATCCCGTAAACTACATGCACTCCTGCCTCTTCAAGCTGCTGCGCCCAGGAGATATTCCGTTCCTCATCGAAGCGCGCTTTAAGCTCAAGTAAGGTTACAACGTGTTTGCCATTTTGTGCAGCACGGATTAGGGAGGGCAGGATCGGTGTCTCATCACCTACTCGATATACAGTCATCTTGATGGAGCGTACCTTTGGATCGTCTGCCGCCTCGGAAACAAATCTCTCGACACTGAGGGCAAAACTTTCATAGGGATGGTGCACCATCACGTCACGCTGCCTAATAGTAGAAAATACCGGCATGTCATCAGGCAAGGAGATAGGATTTACCGGAACCCAGGGACGGTATTTGAGATTAGGTAGAGGCAAACTTGCAATCTCTGCTAGATTCGAGAAATCTAACATAGCCTGACGTTCATAAAGTGAGTAAGGATCAAGCTCCAGCTCCTCACACAGGAATCTAAGACCCCACTTATCTGGGTTGGGCTGATGCTCCAACCGCACGACATTTGCGAATTTTCGTTGGCGCAGGTTCTCCTCAATAACGCTCATTAGATCCTCCTGCTCCTCCTCTCCTACCTCAAGGCCTGAGCTGCGCGTTACACGGAATGGAATCGCTCCACGTAAGACCATGCCTGGGAAAAGTGATCCCAATCCGGCCTGCACAATCTCCTCCACCAGCACAAAGCGTGAGCGTGTGGCATCATCCCCTGGGAGCTTTACCCACTGCGGCGTTAGGTGACTTACTTTAACACGAGCAAAGAATAGATCTTCACTCTCAGGTGGAGAGATAATTACACCTAGTGAGGTTGATAAATTAGATAGTAAAGGAAACGGATGAGAGGCATCGATTGCAAACGGTGTAAGAAGCGGAAAGATAGATTTATTGAAGTAATGACGAGCATATGTGCGCTCAGCTCTAGTGGCCTCTTTTAGCGCAATTAGCGATATCCCATTTTCGTGTAATTCTGGTTTAAGATTTTCTTTATAGAGAAGCTCAGCCCTACTCATGAGAACCTGCACTCGCGCTCGTATCAAACGTAGAGATTCAGAAGATACACTTGCACCAGAACTTAAAACCTCAGCCTGTCCAACAAATTTTCGTTGCAGCTGCGCAACCCGTTTCATGAAAAACTCATCTAGATTGCTGGAAAATATAGATAAAAAATTCACCCGCTCGAGCAGCGGGACCGATCTATCAGCCACCTGCTCAAGAACCCTAGCATTAAACTCAAGCCAGCTTATCTCCCGATCTAGAAAGGAGCTCTCCACGGCAGAGCGTTGCTCTTTAGGAGTAATTACTGCTTTTGATGTTTCTTGCTGATCTGTGCTCATACGATATAGCAATTATATATCAATATTATGATGCTTTACTAAGGATTCCGAGTCTGACCTACAGCTAATATCCTAAAGTTTTCGATATAATAACTGATAAAACCCTGTTTTCTCATAATATTTTCTAGCTGCCTCACTCGACATCCCCTCAACTTTTATGTTAAACTCCTGTTTCTAAATTTTTACCTATAGGAGCAATATAACCCCGTGGAAGGAACTGATTCATCTAAGGATAGCAAGAAAGAGCAAAAACCAACCGGCAGCTCAACACCGACATTTTTACAAGGCGAGAGGGGTAAGTCTGGACCGATGGAAGTAGCCGTAGAGCAAGGCATTGAAAAGGCAATGAAGGTCCTAAAAAGAAAATTAATTAAGGAAGGTCTTTTTAAGGAGCTTAAAAGCCGCAAATATTTTGAGAAGCCTTCGGAGAGAAAGAAACGTAAAGCCAAGGAGTCACTCAAGAAAGCAAGAAAAGAGGAGCTGCGTGCGCGCAAGAACGCTGCGCTGGCTGGTTAGTAGAGAACCTAATACTCCATTGTAAAGATTAACCATGTGGTTAATCATGTACATAGATCTTGAAAATTCTAACTCGATATATTCTTAAAGAGATCCTAATTTTCTTTGGGATCAGCTTAGCCGCATTTCTAGGTGTTCTTCTCACCGTACAGATGCTGCGCATGGCAAATCTAATAATTAGCAAAGGGATCCTGCTTTCTCAGATCGGATTAGTCTTTGTTTCTATCATTCCGCGGTTCCTGGAGTTTGCACTACCGATGGCAACACTACTTGGTGTTATGCTGGCCTTTGCTCGACTCTCTGGAGACTCTGAGATTATCGTGATTCGCGCTATCGGCATTAGCCTTAAGCAGATGCTCAAGCCTGTTATAATTTTCGGTGTAATGATGTCGCTCCTTACTCTTTATGTCTCAATTGAGCTTAAACCTTGGGGTGCTTCTACACTAAAGCGGGTACTGTTTGAAATTGCACGCACTAAGAGCAGCTCAGGACTTGAGCAGGGAGTTTTCAACAAGCTCGGAGCCATTACTCTTTATGCAGACACCATCGATTACGAAAGCGGCAGATTAAAAAATGTTCTTATCGATGACAAACGCGGTTCCGTTCGCCAACTTATTATCGGATCAAATGGGGAGATCCTTACGAATGACGAGCGACAGACAATTACGGTCAAAATTATCAATGGGGAAATACATGAAATTATAGAGGGCAAATATGTATTTACCAAGTTTGACACCAACAGCTTGATAATTCTGGCAGATGAGCTATACGGAGCCGAGGAGAGTAAACAGAGAAAAAAATCCAGTGCTATGCGCATCCCAGAGCTAAAGCAGCATATACTTACCTATCAGACCCTACTCGAAAGAGTTAGAAGTTCTCCTTCAGAACAGCGCGAAATACTGCTTAAAGAGCTTGCGCTACAGGATGACCCGCCACAAGAACTTTCAACTCAGAATATAAAGCAACGAATCAACAGACTAAAGATTGAACTTGATTCACGCTTCTCGATGCCTGTTGCCTGTATTGTGTTGGCACTCCTAGCTATGCCACTTGGAATCCAACCGCCTCGACTTCAGCGCACATGGGGCGCAGGACTCTCTGCTAGCATCGGGCTTTTAACATTCCTGCTCTATTGGGCACTACTTTCATTTGGCATTGCATTTGGACAAAGTGGAGCGATACCGACACTCATAGCAGTTTGGCTGCCAAATCTGGCTGGGTTATTGTTAGCTGTGTATGCTATTAGACATATGGGCAGCGAGCGCTGGCAGTCGGTCGCACACGGCGTTGAAATTCTTGCCTTAAAACTTGCTGCTAGATTTAATAAACAGGTTGAGCAGGCTATATGAGCATCCTTCAACGCTATATCTTATCGCATTTTCTTAAAACTTTATTACTCTGCTTATTGCTCTCTATCTCCCTTTTTCTTGCATTAGATTTTTTTGACCGTATAGATAATTTCCTTTTGGAGCGTGCATCATTTGGATCAATCCTTGCTTATTTTTTTTATAAAATACCTCTACTCATAAATCTAAATCTGCCTATCTCATCTCTAGTAGCAACTATGCTTTGTGTCGGCGTGCTCTCCAAAAATCAGGAGATTACTGCGATGCGCGCAGCGGGTTTTGAGCTTCGAACAATCGCCCGTCCTATATTTTTTGCGACCCTAACACTGAGCTTCGTATCTATGATTTTTGAGGAGACGGTGGTCCCCTACTCAACCCGCAAAGTTAACGAGATTTCTAATCTAGATATAAAACGAAAAGATGAGACTGGACACTTTAGTCAAAGTGACTTTTGGTGGCGTAAGGGCAATCAGTTCTACTCTGTCGCAAATTTTGATTCTAGAAAAAATACCTTACAGGATTTGTCTGCACTTGAGCTTAGCGAATCATTTACATTAAAAAAACGGATCGAGGCTGAATCTGTCAAATGGGTTGACCCCATCCTTGGATGGAGCATGTACAATGCTGATGAATATAGGTTTGATAAAGATAGGAACCCGCAGACATCAAAGTTTACCTCCTTAGCTCTACCTATTGGAGAAAAACCAGCCGATTTTTATGATATCCAAGCTGATCCATACAGCATGAGCTTCAATCATCTGCGTAAATTCATTAAAAGACAGCGGCAAAATGGTGTAGATGTAGATGGTTTTAAGGCCGATCTGTACGCTAAACTATCCTTTCCCTTTATTATCTTCATAGTGTCGGTAATAGCACTTCCATTTGCTATTAAACCAGCTCGCTCAGGTAGCTTAGCTGTAAGTTTTGTGGCCGGTCTAATGATTGGATTCTCATACTATGCAGTTAATTCATTTAGCCTTGCAATGGGGCGCGCTGAGCTATGGAACCCCTTTGTCGCCGCATGGATGGCAAATATTGTAATGGGAACTATTGGGCTTGTCTTAAATAAGGGCGCTGAAGCCGGGGGAAGATAGCAGGACACAGATTGTTTAAGCCTGGGACCGCGGGCATCTTGCCCGCGATCGAGCTTAATGAGACTGCGTTGCGGGCTGGACCACGCTTCGCGTGGACTGTTGAAGCTTGCTTCGCAAGCATTTATCTTACGCTGCCTGGTAGCAGTGCGAGGGCACTGCCCAGGCGCGTCCCGTGGTACCAGTTTTACTATTATCGCTTTGAGAACTGTGGACGCTTACGAGCTTTGTGACGGCCGTATTTTTTACGTTCAACATTACGTGAATCAGAAACCAGATACCCTGCTTTCTTAAGTGGGGCGCGCAGCTCAGGCTCTGCCTTAATTAAGGCACGTGCGATACCAAGTCTACCAGCACCGGCCTGTCCAGATACGCCGCCACCAACTACGGTAATACGGATATCATACCGATCGGCTCTCTCTACAAGCACTAAGGGCTGCAATAAAATACGACGGTTTACATCACGGGTAAAGAACTTATCATAAGCTTGGCCGTTAACCAAAAGTTCGCCCTTCCCTGCCTTAAGAAATACTCGGGCAATTGCTGTCTTTCTTCTTCCAATCGTGTGCAAATAAGGATTCTTCATATCAACAAATACTCTATATTAAATTAATTTCCGTATTTTAACTTGTGTAGAACTGGCTTCTGCGCTGCATGAGGATGACTGGCTCCAGGATACACCTTCAGCTTAGTAAGTAGCCCATGTGCTAATGGACCATGCGAAAGCATGCGCTTTACAGCCAATGTGATAACGCGCTCAGGATTCTTTGCTAACATATCACGAAATGGCACGGTCTTAAGACCTCCTGTAAATCTTGAGTGGCGTTGATACAACTTATCGGTTGCCTTATTGCCAGTGACCTTAACCTCACTAGCATTAATAACTACAACAAAATCACCACAATCTACATGCGGTGTATAGGTAGTCTTATGCTTCCCCTTAATGATTGCCGCGACCTGGGAAGCTAGTCGACCAAGCGTAGCGCCCTTAGCATCTACAACGATCCAGTTACGGGCAAGCGCCCCTTCTTCTACTGACAAAAATCTCGTACCTTTCATGGCTAGTTACACAAAAATATAGGGTTAATAATATAACCCCTCAAAAATCATTACTTTTAAAGACGGCTCAGAATATCAAAATAGCAAAATAAATCAAGTGGCTAAGGAATATTAGAAATAGCATCAGAAACAGCCTGCCTGTGGGCCTGGTGCTCCGGACCTCTTAGAACTGAGAAACCGAACTCAATAACCGCCCCAATCTCCGAGAGTTCACGAACCTTGCCCCATTCAACTGTTAGCTTACCTAGCAGCTCCTGTATATTAGAATCTACGGTTCTAGCTGCTACTGTAGAGTTATTGTCTAGTAGGAGCGTCTCCGCTGCGTCACACTGAATCCATAAGTCAACCAGGGAGAGTTTTGAACTTTTACTAGGAGCAGCTTTTTCGAACTCAAGCAGTGCTTTAACTACGCCCCTAATTGCACCCAAAAGAACAGCTTGGTTAGTAGACTGGGTACTGCCAGCACGGCTGCGTATTGCACCTAACTCTTTGACAAACTCAGTGCGGGCTGAGGCTTTAATTGAGCGATATACAAGCTCATTTGAACGGGTAATTAAATCGATAAGCTGTTTATTGTCTGGTCGCATCTGATCGGTTTAACAGAGATTATAGGAAAAGTCGAGAGACTACTGCTCATTAAAATGACCACGTGCCTGTAGTGAATTTAATTTTACATGCGCTTCAGCTCCTTCACCTTCCTCCCTGATCTGCTCTGCTAGATCATGGGCAACAGTCTTAGCCTCCTCTGAGGAGCTAATTGGCTTAGCTGGAGTGCTGCTCCGAATTGAGCGAAGTGCATTTATTGTGGCTTCAGATGATTTTAATAGTGACTGTGATGAGCTTAGACTTGTGGCTTGCGAAATCTGAATTTTAGTAGAATCTACGGAGGTATTTTGATTGGAGCTCGGCTTAAGCTCAGCTGCTGAGCCGCCAACATATCCCCTTACAACTTTAACTGCCATACGACTTCCTAGTCCACCTACTTCTCGGACAATCCATGTCCTGATTCTATTATCGACGGGATAAAGAGATAACTTTACACTTTAACCTACTTAATTTGCATGGTATTTTCTTGATATTAGGCCATTTGTTAACTTTATCGGCCAAATTTGGAATATTTTGAGAATAGAATTTCAATACTCACCAGATGAATATTACCGTGCGGTTTGGCTACATTACCGCCAGGGACTTAGTCCAAAGCTTGATATTTTTGCAAGCATACTCTGCTTCATAATTGGCATAGCGTTCCTGAATCGTGGCAACACTCCAATTGCCTACATTCTCATTAGTGTTAGTATACTCTTGCTTGGCCTTATCATAGCTGCTCGATTTATAATACCTCGGATAATATTCAACAATCACCCCAAATATCGCGAACAGTACACTTTGGAGTTTTCTGAGGAAGGAATTACCTTCAAAACAGCTAGCATTGATTCAAAGCTATTATGGTCATTATACAATCGTGCCGTAATAGATTCTGAGCATTATCTCCTCTATCATGGCAAAAACACCTTCACCGTTATTCCAAAACGCACACTACAGTCGCATGATGATTTGCGCCGATTTGAAAGTTTGATTACCGCCAAACTCGGTGATAATATAGCGAGAGTTGGCTGATAACAATTTCACCAATCACAGAAAAGACGCTACGCGTTTTTTCGCGATTACGGTTATCGTTATACCCCTAGTGCTTCGCCAAATAAGTTTTTTCACGTATGGCGCGCTGCGTTGCGCCAGATTGGCACGCCTCGGAAGGAGGAAATCCGCAGCAATACTGGAG
>CAZKXU010000053.1:0-10623 GCA_964556665.1 uncultured Bdellovibrionales bacterium
GGGGCAACGATGTGATGCTAGACGTGAAAAAACTTATTTGGAGGAGCACTAGTCCACTGACCCATCCTGCGACTACACAGCGATACCCATCTGCGCCGCAACTTTGCCTAAAAGCTTATCATGCGTGAAAAGCTTCAAACTATCTGCCAAGCAGCTTCCTAATATATGAATATCTATGGCGCTAAGACCCTTACCGTAAAGTTTTTTAGAATTGATTAATGTTAATATTTCACTATATAAAATAGGCCGAGCTATCTTAAGGCTTCTTAAATCATTCAGTGTTTGCTTCCGATTCGGAATTATTCCAGCTGCCAATTCGGCCAAAATAAATTCATGTACATATACTAGATCTAACTCCAGTAAACGCTGCAGTACATCATCCGATTTTTTAAAGTGACTAATCCAGACCGAGCTATCAACAAGAACAGCGCTAAACTTCATAGACATGTGGCCTTCTTCTTCTAACCCCCTTTGCTCTAGACATAGCTCCCCCGAGCTTAGCAAGACGCTGCCGAGCTGACTTGTCTATTAACTCCTTTAAACCCATATGAATAAGAGCTGTTTTCTCCATAACACCGGTAGCAAGCCTAGCCTCTTCAAGTAATTCCTCTTTCAAAATAATGGTCGTCCTCATGCATATTATATTACCATATATATATGCATATTACAAACATATAATGTGCCGACGTATCCCTATTATTGCTATCGAGAAATTTTGCGAATTGTTGCTTGGTTTTTTTGGCTTATTAAAGTGAAGGGTTCACAGGGACCGCGGGCTTCCAGCCCGCTACAGATTATCTGCAAATTCGTTTGCGGGCTGGACCACGCTTCGCATGGACTTGTTGAAGCTTGCTTCGCAAGCAGTTATCTTACGCTGCCTGGCAGCAGTGTTGAACACTGCCCAGGCGCGTCCCGCGGTCCCAGTGGACGAGGGTTACACTAACCCTAACTCAGTCATAGCTTGATTGATCTTAGTAACGGCTGCGGTATCACCTAGTGCATCACTGATATCGCGCATCTCGCTAAGCTCATCTTTAAATATTGCCTTCTTGGCGACAGGATCGCCTATACCGGCGGTGTTGATCATTCGGCGAGCTAGATCTAGCTTCTCATCAAGTGTGCCTTTTTTATCTAAAAGAGCTCTTACCCTTTCCGCTGTGGTTCCAGGTGCTGCTGCCGCTACAGCTGGAACAGAAGGTGCGCTTGTTGGCGCGCTGCTTGTACGGGGCGCTGCAGCCTCAAGCTCTTTTATGCGTTTATCAGCCTTCTCCTGAAATGCTTTGGTATCAACACCTAACTTCTCACTAAAGACAGAGGCTTCATCACGTTTAGCCTTTAAGCCATCTAAATTGTCTTTATCTACTTTGCTGTAGTCAAATAATGTATCTCCTATCGATTTTAAACGTGATCCATACTGATCTACAGTCACGCCAAGCTTACTAGCAAGATCTCCTGCTGCTTTGGAGCGTTCTGTGATTCCAAGCTGATCTGCTGGTATTGATCCAACAGTCGGGCTTGTTAGAAGATATTCTACCTCAAAGATACCCCATTCGGCCTGGTTTAATTTTGCTAAGGCTTCGTCGAAATTAGAAGAAGCACTTATCATATCCCTTGCTAACACCTTTGCTGCTTCAGATAAGTTCTTAGGATTGGCCTTAGCAAGTAGTCCACTAATACCTGAATTGGCAGAAGCTTCGTTAAACAGAGTCGCTGACTTACCTTTCACTTTATCTACAACTGCTCCTGCAAACTCTCTCTCCTTTTCAGCTGAGATAAAGTCATTGTCAGCACACATACGTACAACCTTAAGTGCCTTATCGGCCCCCTTAAGCGTAGCAAGATCCACCCTATCACTTTCAAGATATAATTTAAGCTCGCCTGCTATCACCTCTTTGGCCTGTGCATCTGTTAGGCCAGCTTTTACCATCTCTCTCTTACGATCTTTGATACTGCCTTTCATATTCTCAGCGGATAATCCGCTATCCATGAATATGCTCTTCAGCGCATCCTTCTGCGACTGGACTACAGTATTCATCATACGCTTAGTAAACTCAGCTCTCATCTCAGCAACAACTGAGTCTGGAAGTCCATCAACCTTAAATTCTGAGATTATCTTTGTAGCTTTGGCTAATCGATCTTTTGAGGACAGAGCTGTATCGATCAATACCGGATCTAATATTGCCAAATGAGCTTTATAAATATCTGTCAAAATACTAATTACCGACTTGTTCTCCTTAAGCACCGTCAAAATCTTACCGCTCTGATCTGCGCTTAGACCAAGCGCTTTAGAGATCTCGGTTGCATCTTGGTAGGCTGCTATTGTGCCGGCCTTATCAGCTACTTTAACTGTCTTGGCTCTATCTACAAGAGCACTTGCAACTAGATTAGAGCAATCAGCTGTATTTATTATCCCAGCACCTACTGCAGCATCTCTTATCTGAACTAATTTTGCTGCTTTATCTGTAGTACTTAATGAGGAAGCAGGGACTGCATTAATCTGTTCCTTTGTTGCATCTCGTAGTTTTGCTGACAAGTCTACGAGACCGCTTGTTACTGCTGGATTATTAATTTTGTGCTCCGCAACTACTTTTCTTAAGGAATTAAGGTCATTGATCGCTTTAAGTAGCTCCTCCGGACTGGCAATTTTTTGTCCCATACTAATGGCAATTCCGGCAGTTACCTTAACCTCTGCACCAGCACTTAATTCCGTTTGCTCCGCCGCAATTAATGCCGCGGGATCGTTTGTCTTAAATAAAGTTGCTAGAACCTTAACCTCAGCAATCTTAGCTTCAGTCACATCCGGATGTATCGGATCAGCGTCATTCTCTGTAAGGATCTGATTCTGACGAGCCTCTGCGCGCTCTTTCATCATATTATCCACATCAGCGCTAACTGTCTTAGCTGACGGATCTAAAAATTCTGTGGCTAGTAGTTTGAAGTTAGTTACTAATGTAGCCGCACTCATATCGAACAGTCTTGCACGATCTGCTCTTAGAAATTGATCAGTAGCTGCTGAGATAGCTGCTTTTCTAAGATCTGGATTATTGATATCAACTCCAGCTGGGGCCATTAGGATAATTGAATCACTCTTTGACTCTCTGCTTTCTCTTCGCGCTAGCATATCTGCTCTGGTTGAAGCTAAAACAGTACCAGCTCTGATGGCATATTCAGCTTCAGCCTTTGTAAGAGAGAACTTAGTCATAAGTTCTGCTGCCGGATCGGCCGCTGGCGCTGGTGGAGTTACTGCTGCTGCTGGCGCGGCAGCTGGTGACGCTACAGGAGTACCCGTTGAAGCCGCTGCTGCTGGTGTTGGTGGTGCCGTTACAGGCGGAACTGCTGCCGGTGCTGCTGGCGTACTAACACCCATTGCTATTCTAAGCGCTAGTCTTGCCTTGCCATGTTCAATAGCAGTATCTCTTTCAGCTTTAGTAATGCCGTGAAGTTGTCCCGGTCCATTTAGAAATTCATCTACGTATTTAATAGCTCGCCGTTCCCGCTCAGCTGGGTCTGTTGTAAACCCTTTATCATTAGCAACATACCGGGTGACTAATTCTAAAAGTGCTTCTTTTGTATCTGCACTAGGGATTGCCCTCCATTCAGTGGTACAATCCTTACTAGGCCTTCCATTAGCTCCAAGCAACTCATCAGTACTTGCAGAGTCAAGCCCCGTTGCAGCTATAAAAGTTTCAATCTCTGGGGAGCGTTTACGTATTGCTCCTAGATCGACATTATTTGCTCTTGTCTCACCTTTTGATTGATTGACATAAATTCTAGGAAGAGCTCCAGCTAAAATATTTCTAAGTTCGGACTCAGCCGTTTCATTGTAATCATATAAGTGGCCTTGCGTTACAGCACCTTTAATCCCTTCTTCTGTCATTCCCTTGATATATTGCTCCGCTAGCTCAGTCCTAATCTCTTCTTCACTTCCAATACCTCGAGCAATCGCATCCTTAATACCATCGACCATTCCTCTTATGTCGGGCTTGGGAATTAATAAAGTTGTTGTCGCAATATCAGCGCAGGCCTGTTGGAGAGGAGTGAGAGGTATGGCTGGAGCTGTTAGGGTTGAAGCCGTTGCAGGTGCGCTAGGAGCTGCAGCTGGTGCACTTGCGGAAGACGCTGCCCCCGCTCCACTGGCTGCTGCTGGTGGAGTGGTGGAAGCGCCAGGAGTAGTCGGAGCTGTAGCTGGTGCTGCGGCTGGCGGTGTTGCTGCGGTAGCAGCGGCTGCTTTGGCAGCTGCAGCAGCGGCGTCTAAAGCATTTTTCACTTCGAGCCTACGTTCGCCATGAGCAATAGCAGCATTAACTAATGCATGCTGTGCTGGAGTTACTGGCTTAGCAAGGCTACGCGCCAAATCCTTACGTTTATCTAGCTCTCTAGGATCCGCATCAGGATTAGCAATAAACCTTGAAATTAATTCATAAGAGGCATCCCCACGCTCTTTTAAAGGTATCAAATCAAGAGCATCTTTTACGCCATGTTTACTCAAATATGCAGCCTCACCTTTAATTTTATATATACTAGCCTCTGAATTTTCGATCTGAGTACAGTTCAGGAAATTTTCAACTGCATCTGACTGCCTGAATGCTCCATGTTGATCAATTAAAGTAACTGCTTTCTTTCCTCTCTCTCCACCTCCTAAAATTACATCCAGACGTGTTGTTTCACTTGCTACAAATGCTGCAAGATCGGCATTAGGTTTTCGTCCTGATTTAATTGTCTCTTCAACCAGTGTACGGTTCAAGCGATCTATATACTGCCGTGCTAGCTCCTCCCTAACAAAACTCTCGAATTCATTTAGATCAGGTGTGGCATGAATTGCCTTGATCGCTGCATCTATATCTGTTTGATTAAGTGATGTTTTACCCCAAATCTTATCATTCAAAAGCTTGGTTACCTCATCCTTCATCGTTTGAAGTGCCGCTTCTTTCTTTTGTACCTTATCATCTGCCGCTGGATCTCTAGGAAGAGCTGCGGCGGCTGGATCAACTTTAACCTTAGGGGCTACTACTGGACTTGCAAAAGCTGGCATAAAAAAACCTGAAAAAATAATAAAAACCTAATCTCTACCTGATATATCCACCCAAACCGATATTCTGATTCAGCTTTTCTGTATCAAAGTGGATTATATAGTAAAATCAAGAAGTTAGTTACTGGGACCACGGGACGCGCCTGGGCAGTGCGCGAGCACTGCTGCCAAGCAGCGTAAGATAAATGCTTGCGAAGCAAGCTTCAACAAGTCCATGCGAAGCGTGGTCCAGCCCGCATACGGACTACCTGCAAATCCGTTTGCGGGCTGGAAGCCCGCGGTCCCAGTGGGGCGGGGAAACATTTAATCCGATTTGCCGAAACATTATTTAATGGCAAAAGATACAAAAATTGAGGTCTTTATAGATACACGTGAACCGATCGCAGCATGGACGGAGCTTCTAATCCCCTACTGCCACCTCGAACTACAGGAGCAGTATCTAACCTGCGCTGATATCCTGGTCGGAGGGATCGCCATAGAAAGAAAGACAGCAACCGACCTCCTGCGGTCGCTCCATGATGGCAGACTTTTCTCACAGATCCGAGAGGCTAAACATTTCTATAGACGGTATCTTCTATTAGTCGAAGGTGGCTTTGAGCAGCTATCAGAAAGCGAATTAAGCCAGATTAAACCAGCCCTACTTTCAGTCG
This sequence comes from uncultured Bdellovibrionales bacterium, assembly GCA_964556665.1. GTDB lineage: Bacteria > Bdellovibrionota_C > UBA2361 > UBA2361 > CAZKXU01 > CAZKXU01. The sequence continues at coordinate 5,680 of CAZKXU010000053.1, forward strand.
CGGCACAGTGGCAAACACCGATAGTCCGCTCTCGCGACCTGGCACACAGCGCAGCTATAATTGATATCTTAGCCATGCAGGAACTGATGCGCGGCCGCCACACTCCGCAACAGCGCATACAGATTGCATCTACGGATGTGTGCACACAGATCCTACAGGGCTTTAACGGTATCGGAGAGAAACGGGCACTACGGCTTTTAAAAAAATTCGGGACTTTGCGCGCGGTCTTAAGCGCAGATATCCAGGATCTAATAGCAGATACAGGTCTACCTGAAAGCGTAGCCAAAGCCATGCTTGAGACCTTGGATAGGCGGTATAGTACTGAATAAATTGCTCTTACTGGGACCGCGAGCTTTCCAGCCCGCAAACGGATTTGCAGGCAGTCCGTTTGCAGGCCAGAAGCCCCCAGTCCCAGTGGGTTTTTAGAGGTGCCCTGGAAGCCTGTGATCCCAGTATAAAACTTAGCCTACAGTGCACTAATGCTACTCACATTGTCACAAACGCTACGCTACTTGGAGCTAGTAAGAGGTTTGAAAATTGCTTTAGGTAGGCTCTGCATATTAGCGCGGAACCAAAATCTTAGTTAACGATTTTATTACTAACGCCCAATCTGAGACTATTAACATCCCCACAGGATTTTCAGCAAGACTATTGTCAAGTGTAAATAATTTAAATCTCACTACCGAGGGATTAGGGAGTCCTGCACTTTCTAAGTCGGTAATCAAAATATCACTAGGCCAACTGCTATGCTTAGCACTGGTAATCATTGCCATCACAGAATGAAGGTGACTGGCATTATACTCCTCACTACTCAAGACCAAAGCAGGTCTAAATTTAGACTGCGAAGATTCAGCAAATGGAAACGGCACTCGAACCACCATTCCAGGTTTAAAAATCATGATAAGCTTCCTCATCTTCCACTGAGGCCCATTCTGACAGAGTTCCCTCCAAAGATTTTGCAAAAGCCAAATCTAAGGCGCCAGCTTTTTTTAGAATAATCTCCTCACCACGTACAAAGAAGCCGACGGTATCTCCACGCTTCAAACCAAGCAATTTTCTAATCTTGGCTGGGATTGTAGCCTGAAACTTCTGAGTCAATTTACTATAATCATCCATATAGCCAACTCCATTACCGTATTACATTATTACAGTATACTAGAGCCGCTTTAATATGTCAAATGAGATTATGCTAGGTTAAGATCATTGCCACAGTAGCGGACTGCAAAACTGGCTTTTTTCTAATGTTCTCAACAGCTTCCGTCCGTCAAGGATGGAAACTAGGCTAGTTGCACAAAGTCACTGAGAGAATTGTATTTGAATTGTATTTGATCCTACTTTTAAAATTATCATATATGATAATTAAGTTGCGGATACAAAAACTGTTAACTGCTTAAACTTTAGTGTTCGAAGAATTTGTGAATTGTTGTCTATATGCTCACTGTTTTTGCTGCTATTTTATCATCTGCCTGGAATGTGCCTGCCGTGCGTGCTGCTGCCGTGGAGTTTTGGAAATGGAACACGCCTCATTACGCTGCCTTAGAGCCTTGCAGTTTAGGGGTAAATTTTACCTCAAAGCCAAGGTTGTCGATAATTGGAAGTAGGCTTGATAAGCATGGATTTCCATTCTTTGAGAACATATCATAAAGATTTTCTCGATTCAGTTTAGTTGCCTTTGAGATCTCTGTTATGTCTCCTAGTGCTTGAATTACGTCGCAAATAGCTAGTAGGAAAACTTCCTGACCCTCTTCAATAGCAGCCGTAAGATAGCCTGCTGCGCAATCTAGGTCTTTTAGATCTTCAAATAGCAAATCTTTGTAATCAATAGTTAATTGTCTTTTTTTGTTCTTTATAGTCATACCAATATTCCTTTGCTCGTCTAATATCTTTAAGACTGCGTGCCCTTATCACCACCCAACAGTAGAATCACGATCTCCTCTCCGGTCAAGCCGAAGTAAACTCTGTAACCCGGACCATAGTCTATTATCAACTCCGTAACACCTTCACCTACAGACCCGTTTTGATCTCGCGCAGCCGATCATTACCCGCTTAAAAGCCTCCACCAAACTAACTACACATTCATATTTTCGATCGCTCGGCATTAAGACGCTTGTAGTTGCGCAAGGTCACTGAGAAAATTGTTTTGGGAATGTGCTCCTATCTGCCAAATCCTATCAATCGTTCTTTCTTTGGATGTTGCGGCTCTATGAGTTGGCGGATTGCATTGAAGACTGCTCTAAACTGCCCATCATACTTTTGCTCAAGTTCGTCGACCTTTTTTGCTAAATCCTTATATGCCATTGCAGCCTGTCGTAGCCGCACAAATGCCTTTACCAATTCAATGCTAGCCTGGACTGCTACCTTACTTTTCAGAATAGTGGCGGCCATTACAACACCATGCTCAGTGAAGGCCAGGGCTGGTTTACGACGACCGCCCCAACTTGATATCGCAATTTGCGACATCAAGTTTGATAGCTCTTCCACAGACACCTCAAAGACAAACTCAGCTGGAAATCGTTCGCGGTTTCGTCTAACCTGCTCGTTTAGACGTCCAGTGTTTATTCCATATAGAGCAGCGAGATCCTGGTCCAAGATTACACGCTGGCCCCGTAGTACCACAATGGAAGCCTCTTGATCTAATAACTGGCCTGGATTCCCCTTTTGCATATTGAAAACATACCCCCATATTAGTATTCGAAGAATTTAGTTAATTGTTGCCTAGATGCTAACTGTTTTTGCTGCTATTTTAGCTCTATCAGCCATTGATCTGATTTTATTTTGAGATTTAGAGCCGCCAGATCCTCCTTGCAGCGAAAAAATCACTTGGCTTTAATAATTTTAACTCATTTGAATTTTCTCAAGGTCTCTGAGAGGATGTGCCTATGCAGCCCTTATTAATACTTTCATATCCAACCCTGCTTGATTAAGCTGTCCTTGCAATGCAAGTCTAATGAATTGCTCTTTTGAAAATTGTAGCTTGTCAGCAAAGGTGGACGCGGCATTAACGCTCAAGGCTTTTCTTCCTTTTTCGATATCACACAGATGACTCTTTGAAAGACCAAGTAATGCTGCGAATTCAACTTGTGTATACTCATCTGACAATCTAATCGAACGTATTAGTTCACCAATAGTTAAAGCCTGACCAGTAAGATTTTCAAGATCTCTTGTCGCCTTACTTCTAATTTTAATAGTCATGTTTATTAACCTCCTGAACTAATACATACTTGCCAACCAGATCCGACTTAACTACATAGATAGCACGATATGCTCGACTCAAACGAATGGATCGCTGACCGCTACGTCTTCCATGCAGCGGCTCATCATGAAAGCCCGGAATTCTTCTAACTATATCCAACCCCTCATGCTCAACGTTATCGATCCATGCCTGCAATTTGATTACTACATATTCTGGGATTTTATCCAGCTGTTTTAATAAATTATCTTTTAGTTTAACATGACGGATCAAATGCTATCCTCCCATAGTACACTAAATTAGTGAATCCTGCAAGTCCCGTATTTGGGATGTTCTTATTACTCCAAGTAGTCATATTAGTATTCGAAGAATTTAGTGATTTGTTGCTTAGATGCTCACTGTTTTTTAGCTCTATCAGCCATTCATATGATTTTACCTCTGAGAGCATGTGCCGGGAATAATATACCTCTCTCAAAATGAGGTAAGTAAGAAACTTTCGATCAAATCCTGCGATTACTCAGGCATGGGGTATCATCCACGCATTGAATCTAAAGAGTATGCATCTTTTCTAACCACCCGAAGCCGCAACTCCGAGCTCTGGTTTGTGAACAATAAACCGCTGGAGGAGGCGATCTTGGGTTATACGGCGAAGTTCACAGATCGCTACAGAGTTAAGCTGTATGCTTTGGCCATAGAAGGGAATCACACGCAAGCACCGGCGCACTTTCCTATGTGTAATCGGGGAGCGTTTATGCGCGATCTGAACTCGTGTATCGCACGTGCTGTAGACCGGCTAACGCCGGAGTATCCGGGAGGTAAGTTTTGGGGGAGGCGGTATTCTAACGAGTTCATGCCGGGGGATGCAGATATTGAAGACAGATTTTTTTATACAGTTCTTCAACCGGTCCAGGATGGGTTGGTTGAAAGGATCTCTGATTATCCAGGGTACAACTGCTTTCACGATGCTGTGCATGGCATTAAGCGCAAATTTAAGGTTGTACGGTGGGCGGAGTATAATGCGGCGAAGCGTTACAATGATTCTGTTCCTATTAAAGATTATACCGACATCGTCACATTAGAATACACACGGCTCCCCGGCTACGAGCATCTCTCACAGAAGGAGTATGCAAAGCTAATGTTATCGAAGCTGGAGAAGCGTAGGCTTGAGATTGTAGCAGAACGTCGCGCCGCCGGTCTTGGCTTTGCTGGTAGAGAAGCACTACTTGCTACCAAACGCGGAGCTAAGCCGCGCAGCACTAAAAAATCAAGTATTAACTCAAAGCGTCCTAGAGTGCTTTCTGTTTGTCCAGAGAGGCATGCGGCCTGTAAGGCGTGGTATTTTAAGATCTACTTTGAGTATAAAGCCGCATCCTTTCGTTATCGACACGGGGAGCTTGATACTGAATTTCCGAATGGCACTTATCGTCCGTATTATCATCCGCCGCCTTGATGGATTTTACGCCTCCTAATTAATCCGCACCCATTCTTTCGATCATCCTCAAAAAAACCGAGATTGTCGTAGTCTATCGAAAATCTGATTTTTAGACTATTTAGCTGCGTTTTGATCGCACACAGATGCTTTCTGACCGCTCCAAAAAATCCTCTAATCCAACCGCCTTATCAAATTTTCGATCGCTCTGCTTTAAGTCGCTTGTAGTTGCGCAAAGTCACTGAGAAAATTGTTGTAGAAAATTGTTGTATGCTTTCTGACCGCTCCAAAAAATCCTCTAATCCAACCGCCTTATCAAATTTTC
>CAZKXU010000053.1:10723-23230 GCA_964556665.1 uncultured Bdellovibrionales bacterium
GATCGCACTGCTTTAAGTCGCTTGTAGTTGCGCAAAGTCACTGAGAAAATTGTTGTGGAAAATTGTTGGTGGGTTGGTGGTACCAATATTCCAACGTTGGTGCCCTATACCCGCGCCGCTCCCGTAGCTGCCTCATCTGCAGCTTTAGATCCACTCTCATCCTGCTTCCTTTCAGCATCAGGATCATACTGCCATGGACGTGTAATCGTCCGGTATATAGGGAACTTATCAACCCACTTTACAAGTAAAGAGGTAGCCCAATGTGCATCAACTTTCACAAATAGCCAGGATAGGCGCGATATAACTCTATAGCGAAGTACATAGGTAAGGTTTGAATAATCTTTAAACTGCTCCTGCACTAGCTGTACTGCCTCTTGGTCTCGCTTAACCATTTCTTCAGGAGTAAAGTCCCCACCATAATTAAGCTGCATATGCTCAAGCTTAACGAGACATTTATTATAAAAACCCTCAGTAAAGTGTCGCATACTATATTCTGTACGGTTTCCTCCCAGTACGGGGATAGCTGGATCTGCACTAATACCATCACACAGTGATTTGTGCATGGCATTTTGCAGCGCTGCCATTACGATTTCCTCGTAACCCTCAAATAGCTTACGACTATCTATCTGCCTGCCATTACTAAGCTTAGTTGGTGCAGATAAAATATCTTCTGGGCTATACCCTTTTGCCTTTGCAATTGAAATTAATAGATCTCTAACTTGACCTCTCTCATATGCACTCATTGCTTCTACCTTGCCGCGCTTGCCAAGATCAATTATTGAGCCATCACGAATTCGAATGACCTCCTGTATCTTATTATCAACTTCAATCGGGTCATATCTACCACTTCCTATTTCATGCGGCTTTTTGCGCCATCCCCAACGATTACCCTCCAACTCAATACGCATCGTTTCCGCCAGCGATGCTGCTTGAAGTGCTTCTTTGTCCTTAAGGTTTTTAATTTGCTCCTCAACTCTATGTTTTTCAGATGCTATAAGCTTAATATTAGTACGATGAGCAGCCTTAAGTAAATTATAAGTTAGGTATAAAGCTAGAAAGGTGGCACCAACCACAGATGCTGTAGGCATCCCAGCTAGAAAAAATGACCATTTACCCATAACCATTAAGTTAGCTCCACCATAATAATGGAGGGCATAAGTCGCGAGCTTTACTATCCCTACTGGAATTAAAGCGCCTGCAAAAGATTTGACGGTCTGTACTAACAACCCTCTGCGTAGATCAAATACAGCCATAAATTTCGCGAGTTCCGGCCGTTTGAAAAACGGAATCTTCATTTCGGGAGATCTCACAAACTTACGCCATCTCTGAATTTGCTTATCTCGTGCACTTTCTAATTCTTTAAGTTTATCTGCTAACACATCAGGATGACTACGATAGCGAGCTGTTATCGATTTTCTCCTTAAATAAAATTGGAACTTAGAAACAACATCCCATCTATTTTCCTTTACTATCTTCTTATTTTCAGCATTAGCTGCACTCTGAGTCCGGCCACTATTTTTACCATGGAAAAGCCAGCCTAGAAACTTTGTAGCAGCGAACGCTGAAAGCCCTCCTACTATCGACCAAGGCGCGGATACGCCAATTGATAGATAGGTAGCGATACCAACTATAGGGCTTGTAGCTCCAATCCACCTACTGATAACTCCAAGGGCCAGTCCTGCTCCTATAGCTCCCACCATTGGCAACCCAACTGTTGATGCAACAGCATACCCAACCGTTGCTCCCACGACTCCTCGGCAAATCGGAGTACTAAGCAGATCCAACAACCTTCCTATGCCCATCATGGAGAGCAATGGACTTCGATCTACAAGTTCACGACGCAAAAAAGAGAAGTATGAACATTCTTCGGCAACTCGATAAATGCTATTTAAACGGCGATGAAGCTTAATAACTATTTTTGTATAAGGATAGTCTTCATCTTGTGTTGCAAATCGTGGCGTTGGACCTGGCCATTTATCCTTCATCGTTGCTAAGGCGTCCTCACACTCAGCCTCTGTGTATGTTTTTATCTTATCATTACGTGCGTCCTCCATTAATTGCTGCAAACGTCTATATAACTTTGCAGAACCCAAAACCTCTTCCAAGGTAGTATCATCTGGCGCAGGTGTTTTTAGGTCTTTATTTCCTAAAAACTTATTTAAGCTCGCAAGCCACACCTCACAAGCCTCATTATAAGCCTTCTCATTGAATCCTTCGTCAGTAAAGAAATCTTTTTTTGAAGGCTTATCACCAACATCATATGCTAAATTGACTTTGCCATAATGAGCACTATCTTTATCATTTATCACTTCTACATCTAAACCAGCTATGTGCTCACCGTATTCCTTGTAGAGTTCAACTCTATATTCATATATTAACTTTCTATCTTCTTTACTCAACTTATCACCTGTAGCATATACGGGGTCGCTCCCTGTTTTAGTCCTTATCTTGTCCAGTTCATCTTTGACATTAATACCAAAATCATTAAATGCTGAGATAACAAGCCCCATCTGGTCTAAGAAGAAGAACTCATCTAAGACCATCCGAAGACCCTTAAAATCTACGTATTTATCCCAACTCTCTCCTGGTTTAAGTTTAGGCAGAGTAACTACTATATCAACAGGCACCTTCCAGACTCCTTTGGAGTAATCTGCGTATGAACCAGGATCACGTACCAACGGAGCATCAGCTTGTTTCGTTTCTATTAGGCCCCCCTCACCTGTTAATGCATATTTATTCAACATCTTACCAAAAGCATTGGCGACATTAGCACGCCGTGCTTGCGTAAGCGGTAATAACTTTCCGGAAGGTGATGGACATGCCGCTAAAAATAAATGAAGCCGTTTCTGAACTGTAGTGCTATTCCCTCTGTCTAACACCATTGGTGTATCTGCAGTTTTCGGTGCTACTATCTTTGAATTAATTGGTGCAGGTAGAGTACCAGGTGCAACACTGCCTCCCTTAGAGACAACATTTACAGGCACTGGAGCATGACCAACATTACCTGTAATTGGCTTACTTGGACCTTTATATAAGTGCATACCCTTCCTAAATAATAAATATTACAAAAACCATAAATATTCCTAAACTACGCACACAACTTACAAACATCCTAACCCGACTATCTCTATACTATCTTGGCCTACCCCTCTATACACAAAATTTCCTTTCATCACTTAGACCCTTCTGGCGTATGCGGCCCTAGAGCCTCAGCACTCCAGCTAGCTGCATTTTGTACAGTATCAGAAAGAGTAGCGCTGGAAGGTAAGACTCCGATGTCCTGACCAAAACGATATCCCCATTCACCTCCTGGAACATGGGTCAGAATATCACCCATTTCCTTCCTAGCATCACTCCAGAATGGAGAGTTGAAATCCGTGTCAGCAAATTCCTTATAAAACCCTTGTGCATTTCCAAAATCCCCCCACAGTGAACCAGTACCCTCTTGAATCGCCCTATCCGCTGTGCCACCATCTGACATAAAGGATCCTGCATTTTTGGCGTCCTCTCCAAGGTATCCGCTCATCGCCATACCCACAATATCTGTAGGCTTACCACGGACACCAAATGTTCCTGAAAGAACACCTCTGGCAGCAGAAGATGCGGCCATTTTTGAGCCCCAATCCCTCTCCATCGCAGCTGTTTCGTTCTCTGCAAAGAACGATGCTGCCGCTTTTGCACGATCTGCCGCATATCGTAAACGAGCACTATTCTGACTAGCCTCAAATCCCTCAATACCCTGGCCTCTGGCTTTAGAGTTCTGGGCAAACTGCTCACCGTTATAGTTTTGACCAAAGTGATATCGCAAAGCGGACGGAACCGCCGCTCCCAGTTTGCCGGCACCCGAACCTAATACTGCCCCAACAGCGGACAACCCCATGTCCAAGTTCCTATCCTTCAACCCCGCATTACTAGCCCCAAACTCAAACAACCGTCCCTTCTGATCCGCCAAGCTACTCTTATAAGCTTCGAAGCCTCCCTGGTTCTCAAGCCCCAAATACCCCGCCCCCATTCCACTCTGCCTAAGCGCCTTAGCATACCCCGCCTGCTTCATCTCCGCCCCAACAGCATGCGCCCTGGTCTGCCAATCGGAGGTAGCCGCCGAGCCTGCCGCTCTTCCGGACTCACTCGCAATACCGCTTACCGCCTGGCTGATCTGGCCTGCGGCCCAGCTCTTTGAGCCAAGGACGATCTGTCCAACTACCGCGGGAACGGCGAAATATAGCGCCGACATGATATAGATGTAGTAGGAGTTAGTGACGTCTAGATCTAACTTAAGACTTAGTAATGTTAGTCGATCGAAGAGATCCATCGCTTTATGAAGCTCATCCACGCCATTGCCTAAGGCCTTAACAGCTACCTTAGCCGGAACAACACTATTATTAATCGTTATTGAGTTTAATCCGCTGGTTGTAATTTCAGCGACTAAGCTATTTACCCCTTCCGCCTGAGAACCAACACCAAGCATCGCCCAGATACTACGCTCAAGAAGCATGACCACGGCGAAACCTACATCCCATAGTTTTACCCAGGCCCAAAAACCCATCCAGGTAAAGAGCATTTTGTGCATACCCGGGATCACCATCAGCATACAGGCGAACGGATAGGCTAAGGCTAGGAGATAAAGAGTTACACCTTGGAAATACGGCATCATCTTTGCCCAAACATAGATCTCACCATATTTACTCTTCTGGTTTACATCACGCTGAAAGATCTCGGTATCAGAGACTATCTTTTCACTGCCGGTGATCTGCGACTCAAAATCAACCCGCGGCATCATGCTTAGCTCATTTCTAAACATATACGACAGGATCAGATTCTTAATAAATTCCTGTCTATCTACCGTAGATGGCTCGCCAAAGTTGTCCTTAATCCTCCATCCGTAGGTTAGATAATTCGCCATCTGATCGAGTTTGACCTCGTTTGCAGGCTCAATATTTACAACCTGATTATAGGTAATGCCGGCCTCAACCCTAAATCCGCGCATAAGAAGGATTAGGTAATCAGAGCATGATATATAATCCTGGCCTTTAAGTGGTGACAGATCATAGCCGCTACCGGATGTACCGCTGCCGGCGCCTGAACCTCCTCCTGGGAGTGGAATACTACCAAGAGAACCTGATAATCCTCCGCTACTTCCTGGCAACAGACCGCCTGGCACACTACCTGCTCCACTAGCTCCTGAAGTAAAAGGATTAATCGAATTAAAATACTCATTTGAGATAAGCTTTCTTACTGAGCGGGGCTGCGGTATGGACTGCGCCTCAAGCGCTCGTGATAACGGATCTCCAAACATAGAGCTTGGTCCCCATTGTCCTATACCACTTAAAGTAGATCCAATGGATGGTGCAAAAGCCTGATAGTACACACTCCGCACATCCTCACCGTTCGAATTAGCGGCATTTACACTTAGCTCCGGATTAATTGCGTCGATCATCGCATCACCGCACTCGCTCACTATAAAGTGAGTGAAGGCGTCACGCATATCTAGGTTATAGAGCTTACTTGAAGTTACGTTCTCTATAACCTGCCACTTCATATCACTAAGCAGATCCCATTTCGGGGTGTTTTTCGGATCGTATGAGTTTAGGTTTAATCCAAAACCGAAGTAGGCTCCGGCAGAACTTAAAAAGCCGGGCAGATACCCGGAACCGGAATTATCCCCCTCAAAATTAAGTATTCCTGTCCATTGTACAAGGGACTGCACAGTATCGGAGATGACCTGGTCATACCAGGCGAATGCACTTGATACGCAGGCCGGGCCATCGGGGCCGCCGGCAGAGGTAACACTGATTCCAAAGGAGCCCCAACACTCATCAAAGCCGCGGTAAAAAGCGTCACTATGCAATATGTAAGGTGAGTTTCTAAGTCCAACCTCCGCCAGCTTCCAAACTTCGGTCTGATCATGCGGAACCCAACCAACCATCCAGCGCACGCCGCGGGAAGGCTCACGGTTAAAGACAAGCCAATGAAATAGAGCCGGGCCGATTAGGAACCAGAGGTAGTTCTTAGGCGGAGTGCCAAGAGCAACACTTATAAGCGCGCCGATTGCGGCGAACACGTAGGCAACTATCGCCCAGGTGCCGAGCCCAAAATAGGTGATCTGGTCTAAGATATCTGCCTGAAGGTAGAACCCCTGTGTAGTGAACGCCGCGGCGATTGCTTTTAAAGCCGTGGAGCTGCAATCGTAGCAATCCGGGTCGGATTGTACGCTAAAGGCGATATGAAATAGATCGGTTAAAAACATCTTAATCCTCTAAAATACGGGGACCGGCTTTCTGGGACAGCGGGCTTCCAGCCCGCAACGGATTATTAGCAAGTTCGTTTGCGGGCTGGAAGCCCGCGGTCCCAGTGTGCCGTTCCCAATATGTCCCTCCCGGTTTTTTAACAGCTACCATTAAAACTACCGCCTCCCTGTGCGGATAGAAAATTTAGTGTTTCTCTCTTTGTCACGGTTAATACGGGTCTGAATGGCGTCTACTACCTCATTAGCGCCGCTCGCTGCTGCGTTAATTGAATCTCCAATATCAACAGTGCGGGTGGCACTGACAATCAGCCTCTTTGCCATGTTATAGAGATCGTTATTGTTTGAGCCTACGGTCATTTTATCTAGCTTATTAGCAAGGAATGCAGCTTCCATAAGTGCTTCGCCTCGCCCTATATTTTGTGCATATTGGTACCAGGGTTTGTATAGTGAGGTGAAGTTGCCAGCTTCAAAAAGGGAGTTTATCTTGTATCGCCATCTCTTAACCTCTACATTTGGATTATCAATACCAGTCGACGTTAAAAGATCTGAACTAGGTGCACTACCACCAAAGAATTCTGACGCCGAATCAAAGCCTCCTGAGGTAGAAGTACCCGGCATCTTAACTAGATCACAGTTAAAGGATTCCCCATTACGAGCAAAGAGCTCAAATTCTTTGCTAAACGCAGTGCCAACTGCTTGGTTAAATATATAGCCAGGTAAAGACAGATCTAGCAAATCGCTTTCAGGAACAGCACTCCAAAATGTTCTACTAGCTGAATCTGTACCGATACCGGAAAGAGCACCTCCGGTAATACCATCTAGAATACCTGAAGCTGCCCCTCCAACTGCACCAGCAATTCCGCCACCTGTTCCGTTTCTTGCTAAGCAATACTGATTCATTAGGGTGTACAGCTTCTGAAACTTCTTAACTGTTTTTTTCTCAATATAGTTGCCAAAGCCTGAGCATTCTGTGCCGGTAACATCAGTACCCAACCCAGCTGCACTCTCACCACTTGGATCCTTAAATACCTTCGGTGATAAGGTCTTCCACCAGGCACGAATATCGTTGCCTAGACCTAGATCAGTACTTCCGCCAAGATCCAAGCCTAGGTCCGGCACACCACCAAGAACATCACCTGCTCCACCAAACAGTCCGCCACCGCCTGATTGTAATCCTGCAAGCGCGCTAGTGATTGAGCCTGTAGCATCCTCCTTACTCCCTACAGCAAAGATGACGTCACCGAATAAACATTGGAAATTAACTCTATCACTTTCAAGATTAGGATCAGCCTCATCTTTGATCTCACCTTTAAATATAAGCTCTGTGAGATAGGCAGCCTTCCCGCTCCCAATAATACCGCCAAAGGCTCCTGCCGATGCGGCTTGCTTACTTGGGTCCTTCGAAAAGTCTGCGACAACACCACCAGCCTTCGGATCACCCTGACAGGTGGATATAGCCTTATCCCATCCCATACTGGCTAAGTTTGACTGCACACACCAATCAAACTGGTTTGCAAATCCAGGCTGACCGAACATCTCCGCTTTTTTCATCATGTTCTGCTCACCAAGCTGCATCATGATCTGCATGTTAGCGGCTTTTTGATGAGCTGTTGCTATGCCTTGAGCTACAGCGCTTTCGGTTAGAAATAGGGTTGTTTCAAGAACGGAGTTTTTTGAAGCTACTGTATTACGGGTAGTATCAGCTAAGGTATCTGAATCAAGCATACCGGTATGCGCCGTAACATTTTTTGGAATCATCGCATTTAACGGGAGGCTTCTCATTCCACCTACCTCAGGAGCCTCTGAGTCCTCTAGAGGATCTACACCTGCACCAAGGTTTATCGGTTTTCCAGAATAAGAGAAGTCATTAATAGGATTAGCTCCTAAGGCGGCGCGTTTCATGGCGCGGCTATGGTCTTCAATATTTTTTGGACCATCGGTCAATCCTGTCGGATCATTCCAAGAAACATCTCCAATATCTAAGCCCGTATCCTGCCCAAACACCGGCTGAATCGCAGTGAGAAGAATCAGACTTAAGATGAGGGAAAAACTATACTTCATATCTATTGCAACAATACTGTTACTGGGACGATTGGCATCACTGGGACCGCGGGACGCGTCTGGGCAGTGCGAGGCACTGCTACCAGACAGCGTAAGATAAATGCTTGCGAAGCAAGCTTCAACAAGTCCACGCGAAGCGTGGTCCAGCCCGCAAACGAATTTGCAGATAATCCGTAGCGGGCTGGAAGCCCGCGGTCCCAGTAATCCCAACGGTCCCAGGGATCCCAATCGTCCCAATCCGCTTTTAATCTGCAAAAAGATATCTTTCACCACTCTACCGCCCTCCCCGCATAATCGAGACAACTTCATCTAGAAAGTAAAACGGACGTGAACCCTCTTCGAAGACCGCTTTACCGTTGGTGTGACAGACGAAAACAGTTGTCGGTGATTTTTTTACCTGGAGCTTCTCGGAGAGACTAATGCCAAGCTGGATCGGGAAGGTTACTCCGTGACGCTGCTTAAGTTTGGCGACCCTGTCTGGATAGAGAACATCAAGGCTTAGTGCCATGAAATTCATGCCGTGCTGTGTTTTAGATTTGGAATAAAACTTCTCTAGGTCTTTAAACATCGATTCCGCTTCGGAATCATTCGCTCTAAAGAAGAAATATACATCGACCTCGCCGAACGGATCGGTTGGAATGCGGCCGGCAAGAGCTTTACGAATAGCGGCACGCTCAGCTGCTTCATCGACCTGGGCCGGAGGAGCCGGTTCATTAGCCTCAAGCGGGTCAACAGATCCTGATTTAAATTTCCCGCGTGCATCATCTAAAAGTGCACGTGCCTCGGTATCAACAGTTCCGGTGTAACCGTTATTTTTATCGCTGTTTGCTTTATCCTTTTCAAGGAGCTTTCGGTATGCGTTATATTCAGGTGAGCTCTGCCAGCCGTTTTTAGCAAGCATCCCCTCCCCCTCCATTGCGGCTCCGGTTAGACCCATGACCTTATCGGTGCGGGCCTGAAGATTTCTCATATAACGGGCATACTGTTTAGCGTATTGAAACGCTAACTCGTCATTCTTTGTTTCAAGCGCTGCCATCATCGCCTTAAACGGCGCCGGTGCATCTTTGTTAACGTTTACTGGCGGATCAAGTGATGGGTCGCCGAATTCTTTTAGGACGTCCTGTTGTGGTTTGTTATCGAGCGGCAAGGCGGCACTAGGTTTATCTAGTTCGTTTAGGTTTTGCTCTGCGTTTGCCAACTCCGCAGGGGCTTTATCAGCCGGAATAATTTTTACCTCTGCCTGATCGCGCAGACGAACATCAGCCTGGTAGGTGCTGCGTGCGGCGTTCTCTTCATAGAAGCCGTTAACATTAACTGCATCCGCCATGAGCGTACATGGCGCCATCAATAGCCCCATAAAAGCTGTTAATATCAATATGTTATCTGACATTAGCTTCAAGCCCAACGCCTCCTTAAGCGCTATACAGTTTCTTCTTAATTAAGTTATGGGGAATTCGTAGAAAATGTGGCGTGAAAAAATTGGGGCTATGGGCTTCTAGGGGGGGCTTGCAGCACTGGGAGCGCGGGCTTCCAGCCCGCAAAGGAATTTGCAGATAATCTGTTGCGGGCTGGAAGCCCGCGGTCCCAGTATCCAAAAATTATCATATTTTTCAACATGCTGGCCCTATAACCATAAATTTAGACAAAAAACAGGTTACAGATTTTAGAATCTCTCCATTACTTACTTATATAGACGTTTAAGGGAAGGGGGAGAATTATGACTGCACATGCTTCACATAGTAGCAAAAAAACTCATCAACACAGACGAGTTGCTGGCAGTCCTAAACATGCAGGAGGACAGTTTACAGATGAAAAGCATTGTCGAGATCGTCACGATAAACAAGAAAAGCCGAAATTACCGCCAGTAAGAAGACCGCGTCCTAAAGCAACCAGACCTGCTGCTCCAGCAACGGCTCCTGCTCCTACAACGGTTCCTGCTAAAGTAGCGGATCCTACTGTTGCCCCTGCTCCTGCAGCGGCTACTGCTCCTACTAAGGCAGCAGCCCCTGCCCTTCGACCCGAAGACCCAGCAATCGCCGCCGCACGTCTTGCTCGCGAACAGAACTTAAAGGCTCTTGCCGTTAAAGTTAAAAGCCTTGATGGTGTGCTTAAGGTGGTTGATGCGCGTATTAGAGAATCCTCAAGAGCTGATGCAATAACAGTTGCTGACGATCTAGCTAAAAAGGTTTCTGCGGTTCTTGAGCAGATTAAGGGGTGGGTCGGGAATAGTCCAGAGGTTACCGCTCAAACTGGGAATTTCGCACTTAGAGAATTAGAGGTATTTGAGAGATTAAGCCAACTAGATAAGGGAATTGTTCCTCAACACACAGGATCTCAAACTATAAGCGAAATACTCAGCGGATTGGCAGAGATGGTTGCGCCAATGAGAGAGAATCCAGCTCACACATCTTCTACGAACGCCATGTTAAAGTTATGCGATTCCGCTACCGAAAATTGGGACGAGGTAGGAGTACGCTTTAACAATTTGGTTGATGTTCTTGAAAAAAGAAAAGCTGCCCCGCCTAGCGGAGTCACAGCTGAGCTTATAACCGAAGCCCAAGCTAATTTAAAAGCAACAAAATCTGCTGCTATCGTGGCTATTAGGGATTTAGGTGATCGGACTATAGCCACCACCACACGTGACAACGCCATACAAACTTTGCAAGGCATAGCTCACGTATTTACTGAAGTTGAAGCTGATCCAGATACAACTCCGGAGGAAAAATCCAATCATAGAGACATAATCACCCTTATCAACAGCATAGTAGAAGCTATAGAGCTTAGAGATGGAGTTGACTTAAAGGATGCTAAGCTTGAGTTAAAAGATGTTCCGCCCGAAATAAAAAAGCCTCCAACTCCACCTACAGCACCAATCGTGCTTAAGGCAGGCGGGGCTCCACATGAGCTATCCCGACCAGCTGCGGGATTAGAAGCAGATCAATTTGATAAGCTTCAGATTTCCCATGTGTCGACTACTAAGCGTGATTTTACTTTTACGGATAGTAGAGACCCGAATCGAAGCCTTAAATTAAGACTTAAAGGCAGCACCGCAGAGCAGATGGATAAGGTTTGTGGAGAGATTAACACGCGATTTACTGCTAATGGCTTAGGGGCAGATATAAATAGCTCTCAGATTGCGGCGTATATTAGAGAATCTGGTGTAGCTGTAACTTTTGTTATGCCTGGCCAGGGCGTTGAGCTTAAGGGTGGAGCTGATAGTATCATAGGTAGCGGTACTAGGATTCTTCCTAAGGAACCAAGCTCTGATGATGTCAAAATGACCGACCTTGATCTTAGAGGTGGTGGTCTAAATATGAAAGGCCGTCCAGGTGTTACCTTTAATAGGCCTATCTTAACGAATCTAAATCTTGAAGGAGCAACTGTTGAGGTTGATATCAAAGAAGGTGTTGTAAATAATTGCAAGGCAAAAGCTTCCTCCTGGAAAGGGAATGCTCATAATACGATGTTTAGTGGTTTGGATGCGACCGATGCAGATCTAAGTGGTCTAAGACATGATGTATTTACAAATATTATTGAAGGTAAAACATCTGACAGCGATATCGACACATTAATCCGCGAGCGCTTTAAAGGATTTAAATTTAGTTTTGATCCTAGTGCCGCTCCGGGTGATCCGATGAGAGGGACGATATTCTCTGATCCTAAAATCCTTGCGGCGTTTAAACGGGTTGCTAAGCCGGTTACAGCTGCTGCAACTCCGACTGAGAATTCATTCTCTGCAAATGAAGCGGTAGATGCAATTAAAACCGGTACATTCCGCAGCAGTGTTGAGGCGATCGAGAATGGTGTCAATGCCAAATTGGGAGCTAAAGAGATTACTATCACCTTCGAGAAGGATAAAGGTGGTGAGCCTGCGGTGCAGTTTACTGTCGATGGCAAATCAAAGCAAACCTATGCTGTCGAAGCGATGAATGCTCTCTATGAGGCTCTACGTAAGTTTGAGGTAGATGCGGCCGCAACAGGGGCAGCAGATGAGGATCTGTTAGCAACTGTCAGGGAGTTTGTTGAGGAGGCTCCGGTAGGTGCAACTACTCCGACTAAGAAAGGCAAATTAGAAACATTCGTTATAGAATAAGTCACTGGGACTGGGCCACTGGGACCGCGGGCTTCCAGCCCGCAAACGGATGGAATTGGCCAAGACATAGTTGACAGAACAGTGCCAAGACATGGTTGACAGTTAG
>CAZKXU010000054.1:0-23004 GCA_964556665.1 uncultured Bdellovibrionales bacterium
TGGTGAGTGTGTCAAAATACTCGACTTGTCGTTTTAGCTCAGATTCGAAGAGAGACTCCGGCAACGCTGCAGTACCTTCTTTCAGCCCTTTGCAATATTCAAGGATCTTAGGCGCCCCTTTCAATCCATCAAAGGTGCAGCTTAAGAGAGCGTTTGCTCCCAGTCGATTTGCGCCATGATATTCATAGTTACATTCACCACCTGCAAATAATCCTGGGACATTGGTCATAAGATTATAATCGACCCATAACCCTCCCATGGTGTAGTGCATACCTGGGAATATCTTCATTGGAAGCTTACGCGGATCATCGCCAACAAAAGTCTCATAGATCTCTAGAATTCCTCCAAGACGTCTATCAAGGAACTCACGCGGCAGGTGGCTTAGATCGAGGTAGACCATATTCTCACCATTAATCCCTAGCTTCTGGCGTACACAAACATCGAAAATTTCACGGGTGGCGATATCGCGCGGCACTAGATTGCCATAAGCGGGGTATTTCTCCTCTAGAAAATACCAAGGCTTTCCGTCCTTATAGGTCCAAACTCGACCACCCTCACCACGCGCAGACTCACTCATTAACCGAAGCTTATCAAGACCAGGAATGGCAGTTGGATGAACCTGAATAAACTCGCCATTGCCGTAGTATGCGCCCTGCTCGTAAGCACCACACTGAGCCGAGCCTGTATTAACAATCGAATTTGTAGATTTGCCAAAGATTAGGCCGATGCCGCCAGTACAGAGCATAACCGCATCCGCTTTAAAATACCGCTTCTCAAGATTGATAGTGTTAATCCCAATTATTCCACGACAGACCCCGGCAGAATCCTGCACTATAGAGATAAACTCCCAAAATTCAAACTTTTCAACTTTACCTTCACTCTCTCTTCTACGCACCTGCTCATCAAGTGCATATAGCAGCTGTTGTCCAGTGGTGGCTCCGGCAAAGGCGGTACGATGATGTTTCGTGCCACCAAACCTTCTAAAATCGAGAAAACCCTCTGCGGTTCTACTAAACGGAACACCCATGCGATCGTATAGGAAAATTACGTTTGGAGCCTCTGCTGTCATCTCCTTAACCGGCTGCTGATTAGCCAGGAAATCGCCTCCATAAATTGTGTCATCGAAATGTTCCTCGACACTATCACCTTCGCCTTTAATGTTAACTGCTGCGTTTATTCCACCCTGCGCACAGACGCTGTGGGAACGTTTTACCGGCACAATCGAGAACAGTTTTACTGTTGCCCCTAACTCAGCAAGCTTCATAGCCGCTGAAAGGCCTGCCAAACCACCACCAACTACGATTACTTCATTCGATTTCGCCATAAATAATCTAGCCTGGGACTGCGGAGCCCCTGCTCCGCCTAATTTTGTGCGGAGCAGAAGCTCCGCGGTCCCAAACTCCTATCCAAATAAGAATTTACCGATCTGTGATATAACCCCATGCTCCACCACAAACGCACTTAATATATCCAAACCGACCACTGCTAATACAAAAAACATCAGCATGCTCAAACAGGCTAACTGCTTTTGGGCTTTCTGGGATTTAACAAGGCCCCAAGTTATAGAGAAGCTCCAGATGCCGTTACTTAGATGGAAAGTGCAAGCTAAGATACCAATCACATAGATCGCCAATACCAGTGGACTACTAAGAGAACTATTCATATCCGCAAAAGTATAGTGATCATGTTTGACAAACAGAGCCCACACACGTGTAGATGCAACATGAAACCCGATATAAAAGAAAGCCAAAACTCCGGTCACGCGTTGAAGTAGATAGGCCCAGTTACGACCGTAAGGGTAATGCGTGACGTTAGGCCTGGAAGTTCCGGTAATAAAAAGACCGAAAATAGAGTGAAAAAGTATCGGTACTAAGAGGACAGCGACCTCAATAACGTACAGATAAGGGATATTTGCTATTTTCAATACAACTTCATTAAATGCCTCGGGCGATCGCCTGGCTGAGGCATTTTCAAAAAAATGGAAAAGCATATATCCGCCGATCGGGACTATTCCCGTAAGAGAATGCAGTCGCCGCAACAGAAAGTATCGTTCATCTTTGGTCAACATATTATCCGAGTAAAGGTAAGATCTCCTTAACACGAGCCGCGCTAGCATGCAGATCGTTCTTTTCCTTCTGCGTGAGCTCGATCTCTAAAACTTTCTCTACACCACCACGTCCGATAATTACCGGCACCCCTAAATACAGATCCTGTAAGCCGTATTGGCCGCTGCAATGCGCAGCTGCTGCCAAAACCTTCTTCTGATCGTAAAGGTAAGCCTCTGCCATCTGAATCGCAGACGCTGCTGGAGAATAGAAGGCCGAACCGGTCTTTAATAACGCTACGACCTCTCCGCCTGCGCCGCGTACCCGTTTCTCAATCGCATCAAGCCGCTCCGACTTAATCATTTTTTCAATCGGAATACCATTACATGTAGTGTACGAACGCACCGGCACCATGTCATCCCCATGGCCACCAAGAACAAAGGCCGAAACCGAAGAGACTGAAACGTTTAACTCTTTAGCTAAAAATGCCTGATAACGTGCCGTATCTAATACCCCTGCCATACCTACCACATGTGAAGGCGGTAAACCGGTCGCCTTCTGCATAAGATAAACCATAGCATCCAACGGATTTGTAATAACTATAACGAAGGCATTAGGAGCATTTTGCTTGATGCCGCTTGCAACACTCTTAACTATCTCCGCATTCGTCTTTACCAGGTCATCACGACTCATTCCTGGCTTGCGCGGTATACCAGAGGTTACGATACAAACATCCGCGCCTTTAATGTCAGCGATATTGTTAGTACCTTGAATTTCAAAATCACAACCAAAGACCGGCGCTAAGTGTATAAGATCCAGCGCCTTGCCCTGTGGCATATCAGGCACTATATCAAAAAGAACCACATCACCTAGACCCCTCAGTCCAGCAAGCAATGCCAGAGTCCCGCCGATCTGACCTGCACCTACTAATGCTATTTTTTTTCTTCTTATCTCCGTAGCCATTATTTATCCCTCTCTTTATCTTTATCCTTTATTGCATCACCTATGCCGATCTGTCTTAGAAGCTCATTCGTATCTATTTTTTGTACGGCTAGATCGCTGGATGAATTATTGTCACCCAATATTACAAAACTCGGATTAGTTTTGGAGAGCTCCTTTGCCAATTCGAGCTTCAAAATAGCCCGTCCGCCTGAACCAGACAAGGCGGAAATTTTAGCCAACATACCTTTAACCTCACCCTCCCCCCTGGCCATTATAGCCTTGGCCTCATTGGATTTTGCCTGGAAGTAGCTATCACCCTTACTCATAGCCTGATTAAGCTTGCCGTCGGCTTCGGCCTTAACACGATTTACTGATGCCTGGACATCGTTAAACTCCTGCTGTTTACTGGCCTTAACAGTCGCAATACGTAACCGCTCACGCTCAGTATCTTCACGCAGCTTCTGAGTCTCATTTATCTTCTGCTGATAACTAGTATCAACCGATCCATCCGGAAGGAGCCTCTCGAATCGATGCTCTTTAAGAATTACACTCTGAATCTCTATGCCCCAAGGAGCCAAGCGCTCCTGCATCCGCTCCTTAGCTTTTTCAATCGCCCCGTACCGTGCATCTCTCACAAAAAAGGCGGAGGTCTTAAGCTCATTCATCTTGGTGCGCACATCGGCTCGCGCTACCGCATCAACTATGTCTAAAACATCCTCGTTAGATGTTGCCACCTCAGTTACCAATTTCTTTAGTTTATCTGCATCTGTTGAGATTTTGTATTGTACGGTAACAGCCAGTGCTACCTCGTTTCCATCCAGCGCTCTGGTCGAGATATACTCAGCTCTGTTCTGCTCTCCTGCCTCTACTTTAGCGCCCCATGATACATATTTTACCGAGGTGTCGAATCGGTATACTGAATCCCATGGCCAGACTAAAACGACCTGACCTGGTAAAATTACCTGATTGGCGACACCGCCACCTAGAAGAGGTGGAAGCTTTCTAAACTTGAGACCGTACTCGGTCGATCCCATCTGTCGAATACCGGCATCACAGGCTGTTAAAAAAAGTAGTAAGAGTAGCAGAGCTTTTCCTGTGCGAATCTCGCTTATCATGCCTATTTTGCCTCCACACCAAAGCGCTTAATCCAGCCGTCTAGGTCGTAAGGATCAATTCCACTAACAACTCCACCCTTTAGAGATCCAAGCAAAGGAGACAACTCGCGTGCCACTAAAATTTCTGCTGCGATGTTCTGAGACAAGGCATCCGCTCTCAGTTTGTCTACGGACGCTATTGCCTTAGCTACCTCCAGATCCCCTGCCGCATGCTTTTGAGCCTCATACAGATCTCCCTGCGATAGGACTACACGTGCATCATTATCACCCTTAACCTTTAAGTTCTGGATCTTAGCGTCCCATTCAGCCGCTACCTGCTCTAGCTCCGCCTTAGCCTCTGCTAGTTTACTTGCAGCTACATTTAGACGCTCCTCCTGCTCCTGCAAGTTTTTAAGGAAGACTGCTTGGTCGATTCGCTCCTCGGTATAGGTATAGCGTCGCAAAAGAATCGCATCCACCTTCATGCCGTACTCTGACAATCTACCGTTTACACCGTTTTGTGCCTCAAGCACCTCGGCCTCACGTAGCTCAGGATTATAAAACTGTCCTGTTGAAAGCCGTCCCAATGAGCGCTTCAATTCATCCACAATCAAACGACGTAGATGGTTTTTCCAGACATCCGGCGTAATACCTATCCTAGTAATAAGCTGAGAAGGGCCTCCACTATCCTTAGTCGTCTCTGTAGCAAAACTGCTGATAACAGAAAAATCCACGTCGACACTAGAACCATCAGTGGTTTGGACCTCAATTGAACCGGTCGAATCACCGTAACGTGTATGATCGCGGTTAAGATTTAATATCTGCTTCTTTGTTGGAATCGTAATTATACGTGAGTAGAAGGGAATACTCCAATGATAGCCGGGCTTCAGGCTAACCTCAGAGAAACCTTGATATGGACCGAAGTTTATCTGCCGCACCCCCATCTCTCCCGGCGGCACTACCCGACCAAAGGTCCAGGCGAAGATCATAACAGCAAGAATGAGAGTTACAGAGCTAGAAAAAATTTTACGCAACATGGCACTTAGTAATATTATTTATTGGGAGAATTATAGCAAGTTTTTAGGTGGGGATATCATTACTAATTTAACTGGACGATCTCTGGGACCGCGGGCTTCTAGCCCGCTCGATCGATCTTGCAATGGCAATCCAGCGGGCTAGAAGCCCGCGGTCCCAGTATAATTGCTTGCTGTACTAAATAATCCCTTGCAGCTTTTTTGCAAGCTCTATAAACCTCTTAGGATTGAGTGCTGAATAGTTATGACGAACTTCATAGTGTAGATGCGGGCCCGTAGCTCTGCCGCTTGAACCGACTAGACCTAACTTCTCTCCACGTTTTATCTCCTCGCCTATAGCAACTGTGGACTTTGAAAGATGTGCATAACGACTGACTACATTTTCACTATGCGCTATATCAACGACTAGCCCATATGTAGATGTTCGCTTTACCGACTTTACGATACCATCCCCTGTTGCATAGACTGGAGAGCCGCGTGAAACTGAGAAATCTGCTCCGGCATGCATCTTCACTCTTCCGGAAAATGGAGAGACACGTGGACCAAAGCCGGAATTAATCGGCCCTTCAACAGGCGCACCTAAAGGCATACGACGGAGCACGCTAATCAAATTCTCGACATTGTGCATTAAACCTAAGTTAGAACCTGGATTACGCTTAGAATCGAAGGGCATTAAACTTGCGCGCATCTCAGAATTGACCTGACTAGCACAGCGCTGCACCCCTGCTCCACTAACACAATCTAGCTCAGCTCCACCTATGCCACCTTGTGACTCCTCTTTCTTGGTAACAGCTTTATCCATTGACTTAAGCGGGATAGCTGATTCGATAAGCGATGAAAGCTTTTTAAGCCTGTCCTTTAACTGCTGCTCATACGATATCGCCTGAGAATTTGTGGCCTTGAGCCTATTTAACTCCTGCTCGAGGCTGTTATTCTTACTGAGCAGTTGATTTCTCTCATAGGTCATAACCTTAAGATTGAAGAAATCATTAGCTCTCACCAACTGCACACGGGTGTAGTCTCCAAGAACAAACATGAATAGAAGAGCAATTAAAGCCAATCCTGAGCCCAGCACAAGAAAACGCTTGAGAGTAAGTCGCACTTTAGTTACCCGACCATCGTTTGGCCGAATTAACCAGAGGCATAGCTCTTTTGAGGAAGTCCTGGACATATTGTTTAACAAACTTAAACTAAATAACAATACTGCTCAATAGTGAATATAACTCAGCTGACTATATAGAACTAAAATTTACATAAAATCAACTCGACTATAAAAAGTCAGTTATTTCAACATATTAAGTAAAAGCTGTTAAGTCCTGGGTTTAGATGCAAGAAGTTCCTTTGCGGACTCACGAGATGAGGCAGTGATTGTGTAACCACTTAACATCCTTGCAATTTCATCTACCCGCTCTTCATAAGATAGAACGGTGACCTGAGTACCGATACGCTTACTGCTACTCTTATTAACGAGGAGATGCCGATCAGCTAGGGATGCTACTTGAGGAAGATGAGTAATACAAAGTACCTGCGAAGTTACCGCAAGCTCCTTAAGCTTCTCCCCTACCGCTCTTGCCACGGCTCCGGAGATGCCTGTATCGATCTCATCAAAAACCAGAACATTAACTCCGCTACGGTCCCTCAATATCTTCTTTAAAACTAACATTATTCTAGAAAGTTCACCCCCAGATGCGACCTGCCTAAGCTGCTTAGCGGGCTCCCCTTTATTAGTCGAGATTAAAAATTCAATCCGATCTGCTCCGCTAACTGTCAGATCATGAGCTTCCTGTTTACACTCAAGCCTAGCATCTTTCATATTAAGTTCAGCCAGCTCATGACAGACAAGCTTTGCCAAATCTGTAAAGCCACGCTTTCGCGCATTGCTAATCTTTTCAGCTAAAGACTTGGTATTAGAGTAGAGTGCCTCCACTTCAGCCTGCAACTCTTCCATGTTAACACCACCTTGAATAAGTTGAAGCTCACTCTTAGTCTTCTCAAGAAGGCCAATTAGACCTAACTCATCAAGTCGATAACGGCGCACCATATATGAGAGCTCAGAAAGCTTCTCCCTCAAATCCTCTAGTTCAGTTGGTTGATGCTCCAGGTTCGCACTATAATTACTTAACTCTGCCTCAAGCTCCAGAAATGCGGAGCGCCCTGTTGAGAAAAACTGCTGCGCAGCTTGCAATGAGGGATCAATCTTTGATAACGCTGTTAACTCCTGCGCAATACCTGCAAGTCGTTGAAAGATACCGGATTCCTCATCGTTAAGAGTACTGTTAACACGAGCTGCGCCATCTAATAAACGCTCAGCATTCGATAATTTTTTTATGCGATCCTCAAGCTCTTCTCTAAGCCCGGGCTTAAGCCCAATCTTGGTAAGACGATCGGCTAACTGTGTGAGATCCTCTAACCTGGATTCAATTTCACGGCGCTTATCCTCCCATTCTTTAAGCTCTGCCGATTTTTCCTTCCAGCTCTCAAAAAACTCCCGATAATTTTTCAAGCTGGCTTCATTCCCCACAAAACCATCGATCAATTCTATGTGATATTTCGGATCTAGCAGACGCACATGCTGATTCTGGCTGCATATATTAATGAGCCGCGCTGCGAGATCTTGTAGAACCGCTACCGAGCCCAAGCGACCATTAATCAGCACCTTATTTCTGCCATCCTGATTTAGTGCACGGCTAATCAGAAGCTCCTCCCCCTGTGCGATATCAGGCAGAGAGTTCCTCACCTCCTCAGGCAACTCACTTAGATCGAAAAGAGCCTGAACCTCCAGCTCTACCGCACCACTCCTAATAAAATCGACACTCCCCCTACCACCTAGCAGTAAAAAAAGGGCCTCTAGCACAACAGACTTACCGGCGCCGGTCTCTCCGCTAATAACATTTAAGCCCTGACTAAAGGAGATTGTCTGCTTCTCGATAATTGCAAAATTTGTAATGGCGAGCTCTAACAACATATAACAGATTCCATTCAAGCCTTATTAGCGATCCCCCAATTTAGTTTTGTACGTAATATCTCGAAATAATTCCTGTTCGGTGACTGCACAATACGCACCTGATTTTTCGATCGCATGACTCTTACAGAGTCTCCCACCTCAAGCGGCGCAGAGACTTGGCCATCCACAGAAACAAAAATCGATCCATCGTATGGCGGCACTGAGAGGGTCAACTTAGATTTTGCATCTAATACTAAAGGACGAGATGTTAAGGAATGTGGACAGATTGGTGTAACTAATACTACCTTGAGTTCCGGATCGACGATTGCTCCACCGGCTGCCAATGAGTATGCGGTAGAACCGGTCGGCGTAGCAATAATGACCCCATCTCCTCTAACCCGATAGACCCCCTGCCCATCGACTGCCAGGTCTACATCAACAAGCCTATCAATTGCACCCTTGATTAGAATTACATCGTTAAGCGCCTGAGAGGTAAAAACAATTTTCCGTCCGCGCAAGACATCCACATGCAGCATCGCACGGGCGACACACCGCACCTTCTTAGCAAAAAATAGTTCAAGTGCTTCAAAAAGCTCCTGCGGAGCTATCTCTGTTAGAAACCCAAGATTTCCAAAATTTACACCGATCATTACCGGTCCGCGCCTGCCGATATGTCGAGCTACTCCGATAAGAGTACCATCTCCTCCTAAGGTAATTATAGGATCGGATAGTTGAGTCAGCTCCTCCGCAAGATAAGAGCCGCTTCCAACTCCTAATAGCTTTGAGCTACGCTTTTCTAATAAGACTTCATGTTTATTAACGCGTGCCCATTTAAGAAGCTCACGGCCAAGCTTTAAGGCCTCGGTTATTCCTGGTTTAATTACTAGACCGATCTTTGCCATCTGTTACTGCCCCTTGCAGTCGTGTTCGTATATTTGCCAAACTGGCCGCCACGACCTCTCTATCCCGAAACTCTTCATCATTAATGCCTGCACTTACTCTGCCCGGCACGGAGGTTACACCATCATATACACCACGCCATCCCTCACGCAAACCGCCTGGCAGTGCCTCTGAAAGCCTTAACGGCTCATGCCCTGAAAGGACTAAGCCTGCATTCCCTACGAGCAGTAGCGCATACGGCGGGAAGACCACAGCAGTTCCGATATTTAATGCTGTCTCGCCAATACCGTGTCCGTATACCCAGTTCTTCTTTAGCTCATCAAGGTCAGACTTAGTTTGCGTAGGAGAGAAATGTCGGGTTGCTCCGTGTGATGGTGCGGTTACCGTACCCGTACATCCTGTCGCCAATAGCAATAGTAGCAGAGCTATTCTTAAAACCATATGAAAAACCAAAATAGAGTTTTACGGCCTAAAACAAACCTATATAATTGATATCGAACCCTAAGCCCACATGTTGCCTTATTTTTTTAATTTCGAAAAGAAGAAAACTTTTAAGTTGTCCGAATCTCTAAATAATGTATTCTTATCTGGCATCTTAGGTTTTTCAGTTTTATCAGGACGGTTTTATGATTACCCGCGCATTGTTCCTTACCCTTCTATTTCCCTCATTTTTACTGGCTGATGGCACTTTAGTGAATAGCGGTATCGCTGGTGATATGGACGCAAAAGATCGCGCCCCTATTCTAACTGAGACACATTCAGGACGCGATCCAGTTAAATTCATTGCAGATGTAGAAGTAGCAAATAAAGATTACGCTAAGTATCCAGTCGAGGTGAAATGGTTTATTAACCGTAAACTGTTTGCTACACAGCTTAGATCCCCTGAGCTTCCCGGCGCGCTTGGGGTAGACATCGGAATTGACATAGCTGAGCCACCATTTACCTACGCTGTTATCGCTACACTTATACATCCTAACCGCCAATTCTCATCCTCAATTTACGGCGCTGTTTATCCTGAAGATCTAGCCACTACTTTGGACTGCACATTTACCCTTGAGAATTTCGGCACAGCCGAGGAGACACTCGCCTTTGTTGCAAACAGTGTCAAACTTAAGCAGAGCGGCAATACAGGTTTTTCAGTTGAATTTGAGGCCAAGGATACTGACAACGAAAACAGCCTGGTCCTAGTTGCAAACCTCTCAAAAGATTCCGAGATCGCTGCTTCGGGATCAGCAAATTATAAGATAAACGACGAAAGCCTTATCGCAGCAATTTCAGGAGATTTAGTGTTTACTAATAGCTCTTTATCCTCCGTCGATCTGAGCAATAGTGATGGCTCGGTAGTACTGAAGTGTTTGTAGTACCTGTTTAGATCTCGAAAAGCTGAGTCTAAAGTCTATAGTGATTTCATGCAGGTCAGCCTTCGCAGTAGGAGGCTTATGAGAAATGCCGACTAGGGGTAGGTATATAGGGGAACGAATCTATGTTCCAGCTACCAGATTCGCAAAGCTACGCCACCCTATCCCATCAGAGCAGTAAGATTGCCTTACCATTGCAACTAATGTATTAACTCGGTATGCCAATCACCTCAATAAAATCACATTTAGTTACAGCTACGCTCGGGCTATCACTTTGGGCCTTCGCCTGGTATACGCAGAGTCATCTAGCTGGCCTGAAACCCACTGCATCGTATGACGAAGTTGAGGAGGCCGCAGATCCGGAGCTTTCTAACGCTCGTGGAAATATCAAAAGTGACCCTGAGAACATTGAAAATTTGAGAATCTTTGCAACTTTGCTAGGGACCCGTCTGCAGCGCGAGCCAAGCGATGCGTTGTATAGTGAGTTAAAAGAAGTCCTCGCAAAAATGCTGTTGATAAATCCAAAGGATCCGCAAGCAGTACTAACCTCTGCCAACCTAGCCTTTAACAGACATGACTTTCCTGAAGCGATAAAATTATACCTTATCTATCTTGAAGTAGATCCAAGCGATCTCTCGACTCGCTCCAATTTAGGAGCAGCCTATTCCTTCGCAGGCAAATTTGAAGAGGCTTTCACGCAGTTTAATGCCGTAGAAAAAATTGACCCGAAAAATTTCGGTGCAAAGGCATATTACTCAATTGCCTTAGCGCAGATGGGCAAGACAGAAGAGGCAATAAAAAAAGGGAGAGAGGCTCTGCCTCTCGCACCTGAAGCTGAGGCTAAAAACAAGCTGCAAGCCTTTCTAGATTCACTTAGCCAGCCAAAAGGACTTGCCGAGCTGCTAAAATCGAATCCGATTGCTGGCCCTAAATTTGTGCGGCTCGAGGAAGGAAACACGGAGATAGTTGCATATTTTAAGGATTTTCCGATGGGGCAGATGCCGGAGTTTGCCAAACAGAAATTCTTTGCAGGTATCAAAGCTGGCGGGCTTAAAAAAGTTCTTATTTTTAAGGATCAGGAATCAGGGCGAGAGCTGTCACGTTTAGAGCCGTAGCGCAGTGTAACATTAGATTTTTCCTGGGACCGCGGGCATCATGCCCGCAAACGAATTTACTGCAGCTGCGTAGCGAGCTGGAAGCTCGCGGTCCCAGTTACGTTGTATCCGCAGCGCCTCTTCGCACTAGCATACCTACCCCTAAAGCAAACAATACTACCGAAACAAACTGGGCGGCAGAGAGACCAAAGGCGTAATGCGGCTCAATTCTTATAAACTCAATCAGGAATCTCTCTATCGATATAAGAAGTAAATATAAACCGAAACGACGGTAAGGAGCCTGCCAGCTTGGGGAGCGCTCCACGCATATTAATATCCAGAGAATACCGATACAGATCGTAGATTCGAAAAATGGAGTTGGATAAACTAAAACCCCTGGTGCAGTCGGAACATATCCGGTCTGATAGGACATACCGAAGATACTATTAGTCTCTATCCCGTAATCACCATCCCCTGAGAGCTGACATCCGAGCCTACCGATTGCATATCCAAGAGTAAGCGCAGGGCCTACAGAATCCATAAAGCCTGAGATTGGGATGCGATCAACCCGGGTCAGCACATAAAGCACCGCTGCGCTGAGAAGAAAACCGCCAAAAAAAGTAAAACCTGCTCCGGAAAAAATAGCACTCCAAAGATCGGCCTTAACAAATTCATAGTTCTGAGCAAGATACCAGATCCGTGCTCCCAATAGTCCGGAGAATCCGCCCCATATCACATATCTCTCAGCAAACTTCGGATCGATACCGTTAGACTTAAAGCTCTTGGCCAGAAGAATAATAGCAGCAAACATGGCGCAGGCGATCATTAGGCCAAAGGTGTTTATTGGAATATATCCAATCTTGAATAGCTGCGGAATCATGCTACAAGCTTAGCACTCTTTCTATGATTGCCACTATCCGTGGAGAATCCCAGCTACGTGGGCCTACAATACGAACTGAGGGGGTGTTATCCTGCGGATCTGGCATTAAAATTAGCTTCCCTTCTTTATCAAGTAAGAAACTCTCTGGAACACCGCTCACCTTATACATATCACTAACAACCCCATCTTTATCAACAAGAATAGGGAACGAGAGACCTAAGCGTTCTGAAAATTCCTTAAGCTTTACCTCCTCGTCATTCATACCAACTGCTACAACTAAGAAACCCCTCCCCTTGAGGCGCGTATATAAAGCTTCAAGAGCAGGCATCTCTTCTACACACGGGCCACACCAGGATGCCCAGAAGTTTAGCAATACCACCTTTCCAGCAAAGGAGCTTGACGAGAGCTTCTCACCTGATAGTGAAGTGAGTGTAAACTGTGGTGCTAAATTTCCAGGTGCTAGCGAAGAGCCAGAAGTGCAGCTAGCAACAACTAAGATTAAAGAGAGGACTAATATCGCTCGAAGCATCCGCTAGGCCGCCGGTTTAGGCTGAATCTTCGCATAGCGGGCCTTGAACTTATCAATACGACCCTGTGTATCGATGAATTTCTGTTTACCGGTGTAAAATGGGTGACAGCTACTGCAGATTGCGACACGCAACTCTTTTGCAGTCGAGCCTACGCTAAATGATGTACCACAACCACCGCAGAACACCTTGGCTTCGTGAAATTCAGGATGAATACCTTTTTTCATATAACTCAGAATAATAGTAACTATCTAGGCCGCTTAATGGGGAGGCGAAAATTTTTGGCCTGCTAATGAGAGAGCCCGAATAGTTACGAATAATAAAGCTTAAAGATACTAGCAGCTTAAGATTAAGTGGTCAACTGTCAGAAATGTTACATTCAGGGGTTATTTGAAGACCGGATTCCCCTCTGAGTCCTCGTCAACCGCGAGTGCGGCAACTGCCAGAGGCTCAAGGTTCTCAGCATGAGACAGCGCCGCAGTCGCATTCCTTCTTATCGCCTGTCGGATCTGCTCTGCAAGCTGATCGGCGTCCTCAGTCCCTTTAACCTGATCTGAGAGTTCTAAAAAGGCAAATCCAGCAGCACGAACTAGCTCCACATTCTCACGCAAGGCCCCCATGGCGCCATCAACAGCCTTAAGATTATCCTGAATCTGCTCACGTAGTGCCTTTAGATCTGTAATTGCCTTATATGCATCCGGACGGGTACTGATATTACCATCGAAAATCTGATCAAATTCAGTAGGTTTTCTTGCAGCATCCGGGCTACCTGGCGGAAAAGCGCCCTTCGGAATCGGTATCGGGCGTTCACCCTGAACCTCCTCACTGGCAAGTAGATCCTCCTCGACAGGTGTCACAAACTCTTCGAAGATTCTTCCTATACTCTCCGACTTCTCCGAATCCAATCCGATTAAGGTAAAGATCTCTTTTAGCCCATCAGTACTTAAAAGATCCCGATCATCTATCTTTGTATTTTCGACTACCTCTCTAAACTGTTTTCCTAGTCTTCTAAACTCGACATCTAGATTCTCACGGGACTGTTTTGAGGTGCCGCGGTTAGAAGCCCGTTCTGCTAAAGCGATTGCATCCTCTGCTATTTCATCGAGTGCCTGAAGGGCGCTGCCTGAGACATTAAGTACGTTTATGACATTGTTGAGACCCAAGACCACCTTCGCATAGGTAGCCGCCCCTACGCGTAGGCCAACAGTTATAGAATCCCCTGATCCTTGCCCGCTTAAGGCTTTGGCTGGGGATGCAGACTCAGAATAATTCGAAAGTCCTCTTATAAATTGGCCATCTATGGCCCTTAATCCTATCCCTGACATAACATAAATTAAGTATCGACAAGAAAAACTCAAACTTTACTTATAGTTAGTGCCTATAGGGAGTGTGAGATTCAAGCCCGCTAAAATGCTTTGTTTCGTAATATCGTGCTAAATAATTGAAACAACTATGGGTTTAGATTCAAGAGAATCTGTAAAGGACGTAAGTATTTTAAGATAGTGTTCGTTAAAGATTCGAATGAGTAAAAGATGCTGATTAATATGCAGCATCGCATCACCTCCCTTGGCGACCGACAGGGAGCCCCACAGAACCGCGCTACGCGCGGACTTGATGTGCGCTTGCTTCGCAAGCTAATATCTTACGCTGCCTGGTAGCAGTGCGTTGCACTGCCCATGCGCGTTGTACGGGCCTCCAAGCTAAATTTTTGCACAAAAGGAGTTCCCGGACAGAAACTACTTAAACCTAAACTCCTTCCAACTAACGCGCCCCTCCTGGATAAGAGCTTTGATCCGTTTTTGTACGCCGCTTAGTTTTGCATCACCGCTTTTTACCTCAACAAAGACAACTCCCTCATCTGGATCAATATATAGGAAATCGATTGGCTGACCTATAAAGACTGTACTCGTGCCAGGCTTGTTTACATCCACAGGAAAACCATCCAGTAGAGGTGCGATCGATTCAACCATTTTACCAAGCCGCACCTCAGAGCTTTTTTTCTGAAACAGAATCTTCTTTACACGATGGTCGAATGAGAACAATTTCCATAAGACCCATTTAATTATAGGAAGAAGCAGGAGCACCAACACAGCGATGGCGATCCAACTTTGAGTTGAGGATAAATACTGTGTCATAAAGTGCACCGCCCTGCCCACTCCTTTAAGGCTCGCATACCAGATGTACCAACCTTATGACCTACATTGTCCTGATGAAACTCCCCTTCCCAGCCAAGCCCTTTGAAATAATCATACCCAGACTGCGCCTTTTCTATCGATACAGTTTTATCTAACTTACCATGCGCTATAAAAAAGTTAGGCCCTCTACTACTGGCCGAATCTATTTGAAATACTGCTCCCGCTAGAAGAGCGATCCCTCGAAACAGCTCCGGATAGCGCTGCGCAACCACTGAGATCAGCACTGCTCCCTGTGAAAAACCGATGGCCAGACAACACGACGAGGTAAGGTTATAATAAGCCTTACTGTGTTGAACAAAGTGCTGCAAAATATCTGTAGCCAATAGGATGTTTGACTTTGAATTCTCTACATCCAAGACATCCCACCAGCTGAATCCGGATACTTTATCAGTAAATGGAGCCTCTGGTGCGATAATATTGCAATGATCCGGGAGCAGCCTTCTAAAGGTCCACATCAGATCCCAATTCCCCGATCTGCCATGCACAAGATAGACAAGTGGAGCAGCTGGATCCTGAATCAATAATTTATGTTTGAGTTCAAGTACTCGTTCCGCATCAGCGGAGGAAGAAACGATCATTACGCTATACTTGCCGATTTTTAGCTGTTTGGCGAGTGTTCTTTTTTTTCTTCGGTGGAGGTGTTCGGCCGGCAACAGTTTTTAGTCCGGAGACTATTAGTATCGTATTTGGATCGATGCTAAGATAGTTGCAGATCGAACGGAAGGAGAAGAGATAATCATCCTCTTTACTAAGGAAGTATTCTCTGGCGCGGCGACCTGCCTCTCCATTGTGATTTAACTCAATCATTGCATTCATAAGAATTGCGCTCATAAGGTTGCGCTCTGATGCAGACTCATCGAGAGGCTCATGGTCCTCATATGCAACATAAATAGCTGTATCTTTTCGATCTTTTGCCATTTAAATAGCTCTTATAGAAGTAAAACCAGTTTATATACCCACTAAGTTATGATGCTAACTATCGTCAAAAATCATCAAAAATATCACATTTAAGCTGTTTTTCCGTACTGTCGATATAATAATTGAAGGAGTAACGAGGACGGTAGTTTTACATTTAAAACAGACCAATAAGCCAAGGAGGGCAAAATGGGTGTTGAAAATATTAATGCATTAAATAAAGGCATTTATAAGTCATCCTCTCTTCCCAAGAGAATCGAGAAAGAGGTCAAACAAACCTTTACCGAAGAAGCTGTTACCTTTGAACATGATCGTCGACAGAAGCAGGAGCAGCATTCACAAAACCTAGAAGATCAAGCACACGAGCATTTAGAAGAAGATGCTGATGGTGTTGAGGACAGAACCTCAAGACAAGAGACTGCGTTAGATCTAACGGTTTAGTGTATCAGACAACTCTAGTAAATCTAAAGTAAATGTGACGGTTCTATTTATTGAGCCATCTAGTCCGGTGAGGAGAACCCGAAAAATAGAATCGTCACATTTTATCAGTATAATAAGTGGGGCCAATTGCTGGCCCCTTGCTGTAACCATATCGATGTTGAGCTCAGAAGTACATTTCCCTGAACAACAGACTTGAGCAAAAAGATAGCAACCCACCCATCACTAATGCAGCAAAAGCTGCAACCACAGCAACCACCCAGAACCAGATGAAGCTTGCTGAGTAGTAATCGTATTGACTTCCGAAGAAGTCAAAGATCTTCAAGGCGCACGGCTTCCATAGGCATACTGCCGTGAAAATGCCAACAAACGAGTAGATGATTCCGTACACTACTTTCCACAGCCCTCGATAGGGAAGATAGGTGCCTGAGCCCTTGCGGCGACCTCCTATTGAATCTGATTCTTCATTAGGAAGAAGCTCAAACTTTCCTCCGATCAAGAGCAGCACAACTCCGATGCAGTATGGGGCAAACCAGGCCTCATGCTCTTCAAGAACATGCCGGCCAAAGAATGTGCCCAATACTACCACCACAGCAATTTGGCCAAACTTCATGAAGGCAAGGAACCCCAACATCTTGAAACCTCCCAATGAGCACAATCGCTCGTTGGAGGCATCGTTACATAATAATAGGTACAATTCAACTGAGAACTCTCACGCAGGAGAAAAAGCTACGAAGTATTCGTACGACTTCTAATGGTTTTTCGTAGATAATGAATCCTCTCCGTGTCCTCTGTGGTTAATTTTTTATTCTAGGAGCCATTAAAGAATGAGGATTTAATTTATGTTACACTCTACTAGTGCATCAGATCATCCTGCTGCGCACGAAGCTTTAGCTTTTCATCGCTCTTTTTATCCTTATCTTGACCTTTAGCCGAAACCTGTTTCTTATGATCGTCGATCAGCGCCTTTACCGTGATTCCAAGATCTTTTAACGAAACAGGTTTTATTAAGCAGCGATCCGCGCCGGATTTGAGATATTTTTCAATATCAAAAACAAAAGCCTTGCTACTGATAAGTATTACTGGAAGCGAGGAAAGCTGAGGCTCCTCCCTGATCAATCCAAGCGGATCCTCCGATTCGTTGTCTACGATATTATTATCAATTATTACAAGATCGATAGAGCTACCGATCAGACGCTTAGCTTCAGCACTACTGGCCGCGAGGAGCGGAACAAACCCCACATGTGAAAGATATCGCGCTAACATATTACGCTCCGCCGCATCACGCTCAATGACCAGCACCCCCTCACCTGCGCCACGTACGCTGGCTTCCTGCAATACCTCCTCGCTAATTGGTACGTCTAACGCTGCGACTGCCTTAAAAATGATCCAGAAATGACTTCCCTTTCCAGGCTCAGAGGAGAAATCTATACTAGCACCATTGACCTCCGCCAAGCGTTTGGTAAGCGGCATCCCAAGACCTGTCCCAACCTGATTCATCGAATAATCATTATCTACTCTTTCAAAGGCAGCGAAGACTTTATGCCATTGTGAACGCTCTATTCCAACACCGGTATCTTTTACATTAATTTTAATCTTACTGCCTGGCATGCGCTCAGCCCAAACCTCAATTTTTCCACCATCAGGGGTGTATTTAATGGCATTAGTAAGAAGGTTAATTAACATCTGCCTAAAATGACGCTTATCACAGGAGGCGTGCAGACTATCTGTTGATGGAGTGTAGGTAAGCTTGTGGTTCTTTGCCTCGGCCTGAGCTCTTACATTAGCACTGACCTGTCTTAAGGTTTCTACGACTGGGATATCAACTAACGTAGGTGTTATCTTTCCTGATTCTACTTTTGCGTAGTCTAGTACATCGTTTATCAATTCAAGCAGGTGCTCCGCATTGCTACGCACCATCCCTAATGTTTCTAACTGATCAGGAGTGACAGTACCGCAAAGCCCATCTATAACCAACTCAACAGCATTGAGCATTATTCCAAGCGGCCCTCGCAATTCATGACTTAAATTAGCAAGAAATCCGGTCTTTGCCTTAATCGACTCCTCTGAGGATCTCTTCATGCGCACAAGTTCGGTTGAATACTCACTATTTAGAATTGCAAGTCCGCTCTGTAGTGCGAGAAGTCTTGCAATCTCCCGATCTCCATGCGATGGGAGTATGCCCGCCTTTAACCCTACACGTAGAGTTCCCAAAACTGCCCCAGAGAAGGTAATAGTCTGGATTAATACATCCGGACTCTCCTCACTTTTTTGCCCCTCAACAGCACCTGAAAGCATCGCTTGGCTGCTAACACGAAACGGCTTTCCCAACACAAATGAGGAATGATATAATCCCGATTCTTTATCATACAGCGCTAGCTCTGCCGACTCTGCTTTTAGTAGCTTATAAGCCTGGGCCACAATTCGCTCTAAAGATCTAGTCAACTCCTCCTTACTATTAATGCGGCGCTCCATCAGGTTTAGGGAGAGCACACCTTCTTTACGTTTTAGCTCAGAGACTACATTGTCAAGGATCGCTTCAAACGGCTTGAAACGGGTTTCGATACTGAGATCTTTAGCTGTAACAGAGATCGAGCTATAGATCTCATTTCGCCAGAACCAAAAGCTAAGCACCAGACTCCATCCAAGTAGATTAAGTCCTGCCATAGTTTTAGGAGTTAACCAGGCAGGATTAATGCCTGATGTGACTAAGACAACAGGTATAACGGCGAGCGTCACAATGACTAAAAATACGAATGCCTGCGCGGATCTCTTCATGGCGGTAAGAATATACTATTACAGTGAGTAAGATGCTAAAATCATTAGAAAGATTTCGTAAATATCTCTACGTATCTTTCTACTCCTAGTAAAATCAGACGATTGCGAAGCTCTGATTATATTTCTATACTTTTCCGTATGTATCGTGCCCTTATTATTACACTTCTTTTCCTTGTTTCCTGCTATCCCGTACCCGAGACAGCATCAACCCTAAGTAATCAGGGTATTTTAGCGTTAAGTGGTACAAACCCTTATCTTGGTTCGAATCTTCTTATCTCTAAAGAAGCTGAAAAAAGTAGCTATTTTTTTAATTTCCTAGTTGGGAGAGGTGCGCCGGTCGGCCTTGAAGTCAGATCAAACACATTACGTAGTGAAAGTTTACATCTCTACTACCCTAAAGAGCTTGAATTTTATATCGCTGAGCTTGATACCCACACTAAGCCACCAGAATGGATAGTACGCGGTCCATATGCAATCAATCGGGAGCAGTATCGAGAGCTTAACAGAATGAAGGAATCCATGGATGTGGAGCCTGTATTTATGATTTGGGGGAAGCCATACCGTTTTAGCGCAAAGCATGATCATCCTAAGGTAAAGGTATTACAAGCGCCGCCCCTACCTACTCCTAAACCGACGATAAAACCTAGAGTTAAGCCTAAGCCACAAACAGGAGAGACAGCTGAATCATCAGCTCCTACACAGGTTATAAATCCGCTAGAATTCAAGCCGCTTAATACAGATCAACAGGCGATCGCCATATCTAAGGGATTTGCTGAACGTGCAGATAATGGAGATTTAATACACACCGTTAAGCTTGAAAATGAGACGATAGAGCGGATTGCTAAATGGTACACCGGCACTGATCACAACGGTAAAGAGCTTATTACTACTAATGGCCTAAGTGAAGACCCGCTACTTTTACCAGGTCAGCGAATTAGGGTGCCGCTAAAGCTGATAAAACAGCTTAAAAGTATGCCATCTGAGTTTAAGTAGAGTCGGAACCCTACTCCTCACAACCAGCATCTCTAGTACAGTACGTTTTTTGAAGGAGAGGTTATGAGCACAGTTGATAAATTAATGGACATTTCTAGTCGTTTAGAGCAGTTAGAGAATAACGCGGAGTGGATTGCCAAGGAAACTGTGCAAACTGACAGCTCTGTCTCCCAGACAAGTACCCTCATAATGGCACTAGCAGACGATATACGGGAGCGTGTGTGCGCATTAGTATCTGAGCTTGAAAATGTCAAAACTGAGCTTTTAGAGGATGAGGAGACGATCCATTAGCCTCTAAGTTGTTCTGTAACCGTTACGGGATATGGTGGTATGCATTATCCTAAATCCGGCAGTTGCCGGATTTAGTTCACCTAGAAGAAGCAGTCCCAACCCCTTTTTTAGGCCGAAAAATGCCCGAAAACAGCTCGGCTATAGGCTCACCCTTTGGGTGAACCAGCGAACTTGATAAAGCTTCGTGTTTTCGCGCATTTTTCGCCTTTTCTTACTTCGAACTGCTCCTTCTAGGATTATCCTAAATCCGGCAACTGCCGGATTTAGGGTGAACGGCTAAGTTGTTCTAACTAGCCCAAGATTTATCTAATTAATTCAACATGATACAAATTATCTGAAGCAATTTGCCTTCTAAATTGGATTAGGTTATGTAAGTTAATCAAATCCTTTTTAGAGGTACTAACTTGGAAGCGGTATTAGCGAAAGAGGTTGTAAAATCAGAGCAGTCGTTAGAATCAACAACCATTCTTGAAAGGTTAGGCCTTAAAACTCCATCAAAAGAGATGATTATCCTTAGCAGCCTGATCGCTTTATTGCAGGTCTTAGACGGAGTATTAACTGCTATCGGGATTAGTCATTTTGGAACAGCAGCAGAGGCTAACGGCCTGATACGTATTCTGATGGAGAGATTCGGCTATGTTCCTGCATTAATCACGGTCAAATCGTTCGCCTTAGTAGTAATTGTAGCGCTTTGTTACCTAAGTGGATCGGTTCCTTGGCTTAAAAAAGCGATGCAGGGGATTGCTGTTATATACCTTGGAGCAGCAATAATCCCTTGGAGCGCAGTACTTATCTCCAAAGTCTGGTTGACCTGGTATTTTTAGTCCCCAATAGAAGCAGTATTATCCTGATTACAGATCTGATAGAATACTTACTATATGAGAATAACACGTTGGGGGGAATATGGCCTTCTGTGCTGCCTATACTTAGCACGCAAGTCGGACGATACTGCAGTTGGTGCAACTGAAATCGCTGAGGACCAGGGAATTCCTGTACAGTATGCACAACAGATCTTACACCGCCTCAAAAAAGGTGGAATAATAAAGAGCGTACGTGGTCCGCATGGAGGATACAAACTTCTAAAGCCTCCTAAGGATATCACATTAAAAGACATTCTCTATGCAGCGGAAGGAAGAACGTTTGAGATAATCTGCGATACCGATCCGATTAGACCTGGGGTATGCGATTTAAAATTAGACTGCGGACTAAAGTCAGTTTGGCAGGAGCTTAAGGTTGCAATAGACGATCTACTCGCCTCGCACAGTCTATCATCAGTTGCTGAACGACATCAGCTCATTAAACCGGAGACACTGGTGCGGCTTGGAGCAGGGACAAGCCCATAAATATAAGTTTAGAGACTTTCTGGGGAATGAGGTGGTTATAATATCCTTTTGTAACCAATGTAAGATAGAATTCCCAACATAATAAAAAATAAAATACTAAGAACTCTGTAAAGAGTTGATCTTTTGGGCATTGGTGCTATTCCAAAGTCAACAACCATAGGGGTCGGATATTCTTTAAAGCCAATACGCGGATGGATCTTAACCCCTTGTGGGAGTATCTTCTCTGCATCAAAGAATGCCTCGCGCATCTCAAATGCAGACTGAAAACGACGCTGCGGCTCAGGATCGAGCGCGCGTCGCATAATGAGCTTATATTTGGTTTCAACATTCTCTGCCGTAACCTCTGGCTGCTTAAATCCAGCCTTAAGTAAAGCCCGTAAAGCCTTCGTGCCATCCATGTCAGACATCCAGCGCTCCCCAGTCAGCAGCTCGTAAAGCACATAGCCGCATGCAAAAATATCACTGCGTACATCATATACGCCTGTGCGGATGTACTCAGGTGGCAGATACTGCGCAGTACCAAGCAGCGTTCCGGTCTTGGTCATACGTGTTCCCTCTAGATGTCTAATTAATCCAAAGTCAGTGAGCTTAACAACTCCATCCTCGCGGCAGAGAATATTTTCGAGCTTAACATCACGATGGATAATCTTATTACCATGCAACTCGCAAAGCGCTGAAAGAAGCTGACTAAAAATTGAGTCTATCTCAGCAGCTGTAACTCTTCGCCGCGCTATGAGTGCGGAGAGATCCTCTCCTTTAACATACTCCATGGTGTAGGCGATTTTGCCGCCAAGATCGATAAAGTCATAGGCCTCTATAATGTTTGGATGACGGATCTTTTGACATATACGTATCTCGTCTAGGAAGCGCTGATAGGTACTCTCATCGAAGGCCTGTTCATTATTGAGCACCTTAAGAGCCACCTCCTTGCCTGCAGCCCCCTTATCGACAACAAGAAAGACCTCCCCCGCTGCTCCGTAACCAAGTCTGGCTACCAGCTCAAAACGGGAGGACAGCAACGGATGACGCTGCACTATAGTAGGCTGATCTGCAAGATGGTTCTCCACGATTACAGTATCGGCGCTTTTCTGGATAAATCTTAAGTAGACTAATCTGTTGGGCTAGAGCGTATAGGATATGGCTATAATTGGAATGAAACTACCAAGGTGCTGAACTGGGACCGCGGGCATCCTTGCCCGCTTTATGGCATTAGCCAAATAAGCGGGCAAGGAT
>CAZKXU010000055.1:0-22364 GCA_964556665.1 uncultured Bdellovibrionales bacterium
TAACTATTATTGCAAATCGCTTTGAACTAGCTAAGACGGGAACTATAGTAATCATCTCTTCTGTGGCAGGAGATCGTGGTCGTCAGAGTAACTATGTTTATGGAGCTGCCAAAGGTGCACTTTCCATCTTTGCAGCTGGGCTACGAAACCGACTCAGCTCGTCTAATGTTCAGGTACTAACAGTAAAGCCTGGATTTGTAGATACTCCTATGACGCGCTCTTTTAAAAAAGGGCCGCTCTGGGCAAAGCCGGAACAGGTAGCTGCAGGGATTTATAAGGCTATTTTATCCGGTAAGGAGATTGTTTACCTACCCTGGTTTTGGTGGATAATAATGAATATTATAAAGCATATTCCGGAGAAGGTGTTTAAGAGGCTTAAGTTGTAGATTATGAGAATGTGTTCCAGTGTACTAGCCGCTTTATTATTTCTTACTGCCTGCGCTGCACCGGCACCGCAGCCTGTCATAAGCTCGATCTCGGATAAGGAGTTTAAGGCTATTGAGCTTAGCCGTGAGGCTCTGGATTTTATGAATCGCAGCCGCTTTGATGAGGCAGAGCAGAGACTTTTACGGGTACTTTATCTATTCCCAGGGGATCGCGGTTCTTTAATAAATCTTGCTGTCACCTACCAGAATGAGCAACGCTTTGACGAGGCGCATGCTATATATTCCGAACTAGAGAAGAAGGAAGGGCAGAGCTATGATACGATACTTGGTCACGCACAGATCTATCTAGCAGAAGGGAGCTGGAGAAGTGCTGCTGCTCATTTTGAAAAAGGGCTTAATCTTGCCATAGAGCGCAACGAGCCACTAAGAATCAGCTCCATTTCAAAAAGCCTAGCCGTCATGTATTTTAAATATGGCTTCGAAGAGCAGGCAAGGTGCTACTCCGATATTAGTGTTTATCATAACGGAGATGCAGTTGAGAGCTTACGATATGCAAGGCTCTTAAGTGCAGTTGGGGATAGCATGATGGCGTATTCATTCCTTAAGTCGAATGCACAGCAATTTGTAAGATCAAATCCAGCTCTTCTTTCACAGCTCGCATTGGTTACCCTCGAAAGTGGAAGAGAAGAGGAAGCCGCGGAATACGAGAGACTGGCTTGGGATGCAATTACAGCAGATAGCAATAGCAGCGAGGAGCTTAAATTACTTTCGTATCTACTTAACGATCCGATCTCTAAAGATGAGGATGAAGCGGAGTTATTTCGTCAGGATTTTTCTGACGCAGTAAAACTTTACTGGCCGAGTGGGCTTCTTGAGAGGGTTCACATCCTTAAGAAAAAGTTTGATGCTTGAAATAGATGAAGCAGAATTATTAGCAGATAGTCATAAATAATGAGGCCCCCTCTGCTTTCTATATCGACATGTAAATATTAAGGTTTTTCTGTGCTCCTACCCTACCGGCCGATTTTTGACTAATTCATATTACTCTCTACAATGTTAGCTAACGTAATTTACTAAAAATTATATGTATGGACTTAACTTCTAAGTCAATAAGGATGGGGTGGAATAGCACTATCCCAAGATCTCTCGTAGATCTTCACACTATGTTACAGGTGAAAAATGCCAGTTTGCCAAGAGCGGCAGCTCGAATTAGTGCAGGTGAGGAAGCTAATGCCCCGATTCTTACAGCAGCTTCAGCAGCAGTAGCGCCAATCATCGAACTTATGTGGGAGCAAGCTAAGTTATGGATAGACACACATCCGGAATCGATGGGCTTAGCCACAGGACCACTTAATAAAAGAGATGGTACCCTAAAGCCAGCCGATTTAGCGCTTGTAAAAGCTAGACTCAGACGCTGCTCCTCGATGGCTGAGATCTGTTGTGAAATGTATAAACTTACATTTCCTGCCCTAGCTTATCATATGGATCTATTTTCTGATGAAAGAACTCTCCTTACTCGCACTAAACAGAAAAGATTATGTGAGGCAATCGATCTTGCCAGAGAGCATGTTAGTAATTATCTACAGCTTGCAATTGATGTCATTGATCCGAATATGGTAATTAGTTTTGTAGCGGTTCCATCTGCTGTTCTACCTCGCACATATTGGGGTCTTCAAGGTGTTCTACCAGCAGTTTATGAATCTGAAATCGCTAACCTTGTATCTGCCGATCAACTTGAGGAGGGGGCTAGGAGTTCTGTAAACTTGATGCGTGAGTGGGCCTCCTCTCATATCCAGATATTTGGAGATGTTGTAGTTGAGCTTCAGGATGGGAGCATGGATCGGCTATCAGCTATTGACTTTTGTTTTAAACCTGGAACTCAAAATTTACAGATTAATCCGGAGTTTTTTAGACGATTTATCCGAAATGATTTTGTCATAAAAACTCCACGTTCCGGCTGCCCAATGCTATTTGCAAAGGGATCTTCCGAAAAGGACGTGTTAACTGAATTTACTGATTGGGGATTGGATCTATGCCGGAAGCTTGTCTGGCCGATTTTATTTGAGAAACCTGAGAGGCTGCCGTTCTTACTGTAATTTGCGGATCGAGGACAATTTACTCAAATTACCCCCTTTAATAACCCCCTTCCTATATGGTTAAATAATGCATAATGCCTGACATATTAAAAATCTCCGTAGTCGTTCCAATACACAACGAGGCCGAACTCTTAATCGAGCTGCATAGGAGACTATCCTCGGTTTTAACTTCGATTACCTCATTTTACGAGATCGTTTTTGTTGATGATGGTAGTAAGGATGAATCCCTAAAGACTTTATCTCAGATCCAGAAAGGTGATAGTAAAGTTACGGTGGTTGAGCTCTCCAGGAATTTTGGGCAGACCGCAGCCCTTGCAGCGGGAATTGATGTAGCAGGAGGAGAGGTGATAGTAACGATGGACGGCGATCTGCAGCATGCTCCAGAGGAAATTCCACGCTTTTTAGTGGAGCTTGAAAAAGGATATGACTTAGTAAGCGGATGGAGAGAGGTACGCACAGATAGCTTTTTTATCCGGAGAATCCCTTCATTTATCGCAAATAGATTGGTGCGAATTCTTACCAAGGTCGAGATGCGGGATTTTGGCTCTACTTTTAAGGCTTACCGCGGTGAGCTACTTAAACGGCTTGAGCTTTTTGGAGAGCTACACCGCTTTATTCCAGTGCTCGCCAA
The DNA here is from genome assembly GCA_964556665.1 of uncultured Bdellovibrionales bacterium. Taxonomy (GTDB): domain Bacteria; phylum Bdellovibrionota_C; class UBA2361; order UBA2361; family CAZKXU01; genus CAZKXU01. Next base: position 3,114 of record CAZKXU010000055.1, read on the forward strand.
CCGCGTCGGAGCTAGAATTGTTGAGATTCCAATCTCCGTACACCCACGCACAAAGGGAAGCTCTAAATACGGAATATCTCGCACCTTCGGTGTATTGCAGGATATAATTTTTCTTGAGTTTTATGCCAACTATCTTACAAAGCCGATGCGCGCCTTCGGTAAGCTTTTTATGCTCTTTTTTGGAGCGGGTTTCTTTATCTCGTCAACGCTGATGCTACTATGGGGTTTGGGTCTGATTCCGAATGTGCTGGCACACGGCGCATTGCTGCTCTTCTCGGTTTTTCTCATGATTATCGGAATTCAGTTCCTGGGATTAGGTGTATTGGCAGAGTTACTAACAAGGATCTATATGAAGACTACCGGCAATAAGATCTATTCGATTCGAACGGTACATCATTAAGTTGTGAATGCGGAGCTGGAGCCCCGCCTTCCGAGAATAAAATGTGCGGCATAGCAGGTTTCATAAATTTTGATGGTGGTCCGGCAAAGATTGATGTTTTGCGCGCCATTACCGAGACCTTAAGACATCGTGGCCCGGATGGTGAGGGGTATGAGATCGTCGGCAATCTAGCCTTAGGGCACCGTCGGTTAAGTATAATTGATCTCTCACTAGGACATCAGCCTCTCTATTCGCATGATCGTGAGTATCTAATCACTTTTAATGGTGAAATATTTAATTACATCGAGCTTAGAGCGGAGTTGCTAACTAGAGGAGCACACTTTAGAACCAATAGTGATACCGAGGTTATTATTGAATTATTTAGAGCCGAGGGCGTCGCTGGACTAGCTAGACTTAATGGCATGTTTGCCTTTGCTCTTTATCATGTGAAAGAGCGTAGGTTGATCTTTGCTCGTGATCGCATGGGTGAAAAGCCACTCTTTATTTCGATAGTAAGGGGGAATCTCGTTTTTGGTTCTGAGCTAAAGGTAATTTTTCGCTATAAAGAGATTGCTCAGGAGGCTGCAAAGCTAGATCGTAGGGCCTTCCTTGACCTCCTCTCCTTAAATTATGTTCCATTTAGCCGGACTATGCTTGAAGGAGTCAGATCTCTTGAGCCTGGCTGCTATCTTGAGATCACAGATGGAAAGTTTACAGAGCAAACTTATCTTAGTAGCTCTGTCCCAATTCAGAACTCTTCCGATCTTAGTAGCTCATTGCGCAGATCGACTGAACTTAGATTGCGTAGCGATGTTCCGGTAGGGGTTTTTCTCTCCGGTGGGGTTGACTCGACACTTGTAAGCCATTACATCACAACTATTAGAAGCGGGGTTAAAGCCTTTATTGCAGACTTCTCCGAAGCAGGATTTTCGGAGAGGGAAAATGCTCTGGCCGTGGCTGCAAAGCTCGGTTTGTCAACTGAAGTTATTACAGTATCAGGTCACGCCGACATTGCGGCTTTAATCGAGGAGCTTGTTTATCATGGCGATACACCGTTAGCAGACTCATCTTCGTTACCGATGTATTTATTAAGCAAGGCTACATCTAAGCATGTAAAGGTTGTGCTTTCAGGAGATGGAGGGGATGAGTTATTTGGGGGGTATCTAACATATCGTGCTACGCTTGCAGCAGCAGTCATGCCTGCAGCTATTCGTTCCATGTTTTATAGACTCCGTTTTATCACTGCATTATTCCCTGCTAGTAATCAAAAAGTAGGATTTTTAGAGAAACTTGACCGCTTTTTAAGAAATCTAAAAATGCCGCCGGCTGCAGCTCATTTTGCATGGAACGGTATGTTCTCAGTAGCAGAGCGTGCTAGGTTAGTAAATGCAGAGCTTCGTAGTCAGGCCACTGCTCATGATACCTTCACGGAGTTAGCGCTTAAGAACTGGATCGATTTAGATAAGCCCTCTATCAAACAATTATTGTTTGCTGATCAGAGATCGTATCTATGCGATGACATACTTGTAAAGGCGGACCGCATGAGCATGGCGCATGGATTAGAGATTCGGCCCGTCTTCATGGATACTGAACTAATAGAGCTTTCCCGGACGCTTCCAGAAAATCTTTTAGTAAATCATTTCCAGGGACGGATAGCGCTACGTGAAGTTATAAAAAACGAGCTTCCCTGGTACGATCTTAATAGACCGAAGCAGGGATTTAGTATACCGATACATCTCTGGCTTAGAACTAGACTTAAGGACTTTGCAGCAGATCTTTTTAATAGTGTTGAGACAAAGGAGTGCGGCTTATTTGACCAAAGTTATCTCCTTAAAATATGGGATGACCACCAGAAAAGAAAGCGTAATATCGGATTTGAGCTTTGGGGAGTTATGGTGGCGTTACTGTGGATGCGGAGGTTTAAGGTGTCAGTGTAATTAGTGCATGAGGTACTGGGACCGCGGGCTTCCAGCCCGCTACGAAGTGCTATTAAATACGTTTGCGGGCAAGATGCCAGCGGTCCCAGTCAACAAAGCTTAGTTTACAGCGTACTATAGTGAATGACAAAATAACGGAGCGTTATTTTGTCTGACGGATTTTGACCATCCATGGCCAGGCTATAGCAAGTGACAGAATAACGCTACGGTATTCTGTCACTTGCTATAAGACCTACCCACGCAGTCGATACCCCTTCCAGTAAACCCGCTCTCCTGAAATATTTATACTGTTAATCTCAAGGATTTTATCATAGGCAGAGGCAATTTTTTGTAGAACAGCCTGATTAGCAAGTGAGTCAGTACCAATAGTTGCATCTCTATCGAAAGTCACAAGATATGTAGGCAATTTGTTATTCAAGAGTTCTAAGAAATATGATTCATACTTTGGATAAACATGTTGTAGGCGTGCCTCTCCTGTTATTCTCCAATCAGGATGTATAAGATGGTAATTCGCAAAGGGGTAGGGGGATAGTTTATGCAGATAGATATATAGGTCAAAGCGGTAGCCCCATATAAAGACAGTATCGTCAGGCTGCATCTGGCTTTGCATCGTACTAACTACAGCATTAATTCCATCATCTGCATGAGCAGGTGATTCATGATAAAGTACGTTTATAGTTGTAAGCAGGGAGAGAAATATGGGGGCAATTGAAAGAAGTAGGTACGCCGATTTCTTTGGAAGATTTAACTTAACAAATTCAGCAGCATTCATGAAGCCTACTAAAACCATGTACGGAATCCAGGTAACACTATAATAGTAGTATGGTCGTGAGCCGAAGAGAGGCATCAGTATAAATGGAGCGATTGAGAGCAGCACAAAGAGAGATAACCGGTCTTTTCTATCATTCCTATCATGCCTAATTATAGCGCGGTAAAAGAGAGGAATCAGGCCAACTATAAAGAATGCAAGTAGAAAAGGGGTCTCCTTAACAAGATATAGGTGTGAAGCAAAAATGTCAGCTAATAGCTCAAGCGGTTGGCGTGAGGCAGAGCGATATAGAATAGGAAATAGGAGTGTCTGCTCAATAAACGAAGTCAGAGCTGTATGGTAAAAAAGGTAAGTGAGTGCCAAAGTAGGCACTGTTAGGTATGCAAATAGACCGATAAGAAGTGGCTTGAGCTTGCGCTTTTCGGCAAGCCACCAGGCAAGAAACGGAACTGTTAGCATGACTATTGCGCGCTGATCGAAGAAAAAGGCAACTCCGGCGATCAGAAAAGAGAACAAAAGATCTCTAAGTGCTCCTTTATTAAGGTATAAAAAAGAAAAATATAAAATATATATTGCAAGGAGGTTTATCTGATATTGAAGATATAGCCCCAAGACCCATGGTTCTCCGGCCAAAAGCAGCATTAACCCTCCAAGCAGGGCGAGCCAGCTAGGGAGCAAGAGTGTGAGTATCTTGAAAATGCCGAAAGCAGATAATGCCTGGTTTATAATAGCTACTTTACTAGGCAGTTGCTCATCGAAGGTAAATATTTTTGCAGCCAATAGATATTCAATTGTGTACCCAAGGAAATGGTGCGTGATATCATCACGATATGGGACTCGTCCCTCCATTAAACTAAGCGTGTGGTACATGACTTCGCCGATATCTAGAAACGGCATAACTGCTGGCGCAAGTGGTAGGCGAACAAGAATGTAAGTTAAGGTGTATAGGGTGAGGATTAAAAGGTCCCGAATGAGCCTCATAATCTATCAGAAGTTATCATCTTCATTACTGGTTGGTAGCTCAAATTCGACTGTTGGAGGAGCGCTTTCAGCGCTAGCAAACTCCTGTCTCTCAACTAAGGAATCAAATCTCGTAAATTCAGGGAAGAATGCAAGTCTTACAGGCCCTGTCGGACCGTTACGCTGTTTAGAGATAATAATCTCAGCTACACCTTTATCCTGAGTATCTTGATTATACACTTCGTCACGGTAGATAAACATAATAACGTCTGCATCCTGTTCAATCGCTCCTGATTCACGCAGATCAGACATCATAGGTCTCTTATCCTGACGAGTCTCAACTGAACGGTTAAGCTGTGATAGCGCAATCACTGGAACCTGCAGCTCTTTTGCCAATGCCTTTAAGGATCTTGATATGTCAGAGATCTCCTGCTCACGACTAAACTGAGCATAGGTCGGGCTTCTTACAAGCTGTAAGTAGTCAACCACTATTACTGAAAGACCGATCTCTTTATGGAGCCTGCGCGCTTTAGCTCTAAGTTCTGTAACGGAGATAGCAGGCGAGTCGTCGATATAGATCGGAGCCTCTGCAATTTTACTAGCCGCATCTACAAGTCGTGGAAAATCACGCTCCCCTAAATGACCGGTTCGCACCTTTGAATTGCTTACGCGCGCCTCTGAGCAGAGCATACGTAGAACAAGTTGCTCTTTTGACATTTCTAATGAGAAGACAGCCGCTCCTTTTTTATGATGTATTCCAACAAACTGAGCTATCGAAAGTGCTAAAGCGGTTTTCCCCATGGATGGACGTGCCGCGATAATTATCAGGTCTGATGGTTGAAATCCTGCCGTGAGACGATCTAGATCAACAAATCCGGATGGAACACCTGTTACGGGTTCCTTCTGGTCATACAGTTTTTCAATTATCTTTATCGAATCCTGGACAATATCACCAATACGGTGGAAAGAAGGCTTAATTCTAAACTCTGAAACTCCCAAAATGCGCTGTTCTACCGAGTCAAGGAACTCTTCAACGTCACCCTCAACTTTAAATGCCTCATTTGTAATATTAGAGGCTTCGCTTATGACTTTACGACGCAAAGCTGCCTCTTTTACCAGGCGCGCGTAATAACCGATATTTGCTGCACTTGGAACTGCTGCTGCTAGACGTGCTAGGGTCTCAACTCCGCCTGAGTCCTCCAGCCGTCCCATAGCACGTAGCTGCTGACTCAAGGTAACGACATCTACCGGCTCATGCTTATCTGTTAAAGCTTGCATAGCACTGAAGATGAATGCATGTGTTGCGCGGTAAAAATCCTCCGGTCTTAAGATCTCAAGCGCTGAGTTAATAGATTGGTTATCTAGTAGGACGCTGCCCAAGACAGATTCTTCTGCCTCCAAATTTTGCGGAGGAATGCGGGGATGAAAATTGCCATCACCATCTGAATATGACTGATTCTTGAATTTCGGCTTGCGTACTTCCATGCGTAAGGAGAATGAGGCAGAAACGTTATAATGACTCTAACTTCTGAATGATTCGTAGTCAAGAAAGAACATGAGAGGTACAGTTCATTGAGTCATCTTAAGCCTGAGGGCGGCTCTCTGATTACAGTAGCTTATCTTTAAAGGCCTTCCTTATTTTACTAATTTTAGGCGCTATGACAATTGAACAATAGGGCTGATTCTTATTATTTGCAAAATAATCCTGATGATAATCCTCTGCTGCATAGAACGGCGCAGCAGATAGAATCTCCGTGACTAACGCGCCATTCCAGAGCTTGTCAGCTTCAATTCTTGCCGTAACAGAACGGGCAGTCTTCTCCTGTTCGGGAGAGTTGAAGAATATTACGGAGCGATATTGAGTTCCGGTGTCGTTCCCCTGTCTGTTTAGCGTAGTAGGATCGTGAGAGTGAAAGAAGACTTCAAGTATCTCCTGATATGAGATCTTACTCGGATCGAATTCAATTTTAACTACCTCAGCATGTCCGGTTTTGCCTGTAGATACCTGCTCGTATGTAGGGTTCGGTATAGCTCCTCCGCTATATCCGGATATTACCGAATTTACTCCGATAAACATCTTAAAAACAGCCTCTATGCACCAGAAGCAACCACCACCAAGTATAGCAATCTCCGAAGCTGCCATATTAGTTAACTCCCCATCCAAATAGTCTCAGAGTCACTTAAGTCGATCCATTTTGCAGCTGACTTAAGAACATCCCCCTGATTAAACTGGCCAAAGTCTGCGGTCATTGTATCAGCACCGACTTCACGAGCTAAAGAGATCGGATATGCTAGGTCCCTACCAGGGCAGACAACTACCACTACCCTTTGTCCGACCAGCTGAGAAGGGGACTCTGTAGCTTCGCTCTCGGAACTCTGAGCCTCTGCAAACTGAATGTCTTCTCCGGAGTCATGCCCCTGATACTCACTAAGAGTACTAAATTTGGTATGCCCTAGAGCAAAAGCAGCGATATCTGCAGCCATCTCAACTTCTACGCTAACCTGCCTGGTAATACCTTTTGGTGGTAGTCTTTTCACAACAACTGAGAGATTGGCTCGTGTCACGGCATCCAAGAAAGCGCGGTGCCTTGAATCATCTTCGTATGGAATGAGAGTATAATAACGAGCTACCAAGGGTGCGACACCTGAGCAGACTCCTTTAACTAAGGCCGACATATCAACCCGCTTAGCAATTCTGCGGGTTGCTCGATCGAGACCTGTTCCGTCTATAAATAAACCGAAGATCCTCTTTTCACGACGCTTAACGATCCCTTTACCCAGCTCCTGGTACTTCACATTCTACCCTTATTTATTTTATCCTAGAGGACAAAAAATAAAAATTTAAGATTAATATAGATAGTCTATACGAGCTCACGTGATGAGTCAAATGTCTCTGCTGTGTAACTTATTCCTGGAACCTACTTAACCACCACCTCGCTGCCAACTTCTATCGAGTAGTATATGCGTGCTAGTTCGGGTTCCTGGATCTTAACCCCGCCAATCTCGTCTAGCCAGATAGGGCCGCTATGGATAGGGGTGTCTTTATTAATAAATATTACAAAATCACCAAGTGCACCTCGGCGGTAGCGCTCACGATCTCCTTCGCCAGGGACTGCAAGGGAGCGTTTTGTGAAATATGAATCAGGTGCATACCAGAGTGGTGCGCGTTGTTTATGTACGATCTCATAGCTGCCGGGCTTTATGTTTTCCACACCTACTGCGCTACTGGTTGAGAGTAGGGTCTCACCGTTCATAAGGTTAAGGGTTTTTTTAGCAGTATCAACTGCTAACCATGTGCTATTAAGTGCTGCATGTGTAGGCAAAAAACCTAAGGCAGAGTCAAAGGAAGGACGCTTAACATCTGGTGCTGATCGGGCAATTAAAATAGATCCGCTTTTCTGCCAACTCTGATTAGTATCAGCAGTTCTTGATGTACAGGAAAGTATAGTTAAAAATATAGATAAAACACCGCTTATACGCAGAAAATTGATTAATCTAAACATGGTAAACCTCCAATAAAAACCGACTGCTGATTTAATGCTAATGGCTTGTATATAAGATAACAAGTACCTAATGCCAGGTTCAGCTCGGTTTGACATTAAAGAGCACTTAAAATACGATCCCGTACTAACAACAATGTTCTACCTGGCGAGATGCTTTATACTTCTGAGTACCCTTATACTACTCAACTCCTGTAGCTTCATAGGGCAGGGGTCTATTTCTACACATAAGGAGCGGGCTATTAGTGAGAATCCGCTTCGCATAGATCGTGCGTCTAAAGAACCTTTGCCTGGCTTGGAACTCGTCCATACACCGGAGGTGGATCGGGAGATACAGCATTATACTAACCGCGATCGTGGTCAGATAGTGAATGGACTTAATAGGCGTTCCCAGTACTTTGAAACAATAGCTGATATATTTGCAGATGAGGGTATTCCAATAGAACTTTCTAATATTGCATTAGTCGAAAGTGGGTTTAACCCGCAAGCTAGAAGCCCCTCAGGAGCGGTCGGTATTTGGCAGTTTATGAAGGGGACTGCTAAGAGTTACGGTTTGAAAATAGGAATATTAAAAGATGAGAGAAAGGACCCAACTCTTTCCTCCTGGGCTGCAGCTCTGCATTTAAAGGACCTTTATCGTTCTTTTGGGGATTGGAAGCTTGCCTTAGCTGCGTATAACGGTGGCTCTGCAACAGTAGGTCGTGCTATAGCTCGTGGTAAAAGTAGGGATTTCTGGGTGCTGTCCAGGAAGGGATATTTCCGATCGCAGACTGCTAGGTATGTTCCACGGGTTATGGCAGCAGCCATTATTGAACGGGATCTTAAGCAGTATAATTTCGCAGCAGAAAATGGCTCGATAGTAGATCTTAATTCTTATGGTAAAAAAAAGGCACTCGTCAAAAATCAGAGTAGGTCAGGGAATCGATATTCATAAATTCGCCCCCTTAGAAAAGCCCAGATCTCTATTCTTAGGAGGGGTTAATATCCCGCATCCAAGAGGGTTGCTTGGCCACTCCGATGCTGACGTGCTGTTACATGCAATTTGTGATGCCATTCTTGGTGCTGCAGGGCTTGGTGATATTGGTGCGCACTTTCCGGACAGCGATCCAAAATGGAGAGGCACCGACAGTACGATCTTTCTTCGGACTGTGTATGGTAAGGTTAAAGAGTTAGGTTGGTATTTAGGGAACATTGACTGTACTGTAATAGCGGAAGAGCCGAAGCTCTTACCTCATATCTCCTTGATGAAAGAGCGCATAGCCTCCTGTCTTGAGCTTAGATCGGATGAGATCGGTATAAAAGCTAGTACCGCTGAAGGTTTAGGTTCTATTGGGAGAAAGGAGGGGATTGTTGCATATGCAACTGCACTTCTTATTTCAGAGGAGGGGGACTAGATGGTTAGGATTGCGATAGAGTCTTTACGGGTTCCTGTAAAAGTTGGCTGCACCGCTGAGGAGCGAAGTTATCCTCAGATCTTGCTTTTTGATATTGAAATTCATCTTAGCTCAGTAAAGAGCTGCACAACTGATTCTGTTACCGACACGGTCGATTATGTAAAACTCGCAGATGAAATTGGTGCATACTGTGGAGACGGAAGTTGGCATCTCTTGGAGAAGCTTGCAGCAGACCTCGGCGCACATCTAAGAGTCAGGTTCCCGTTAATTACAGAGGGAGAGATTAAGATATCAAAGAATGTAATAGCGGCGGCTTCTAAGGTGGTTGTAACAATTAACTTTTCTTAAAAATAGAAGTGACGGCTCTATTTATTGAACCATACATCCAGGTGAGGAGAGATCCTGAAAAATAGAACCGTCACATTTCATCATGTAGTATAAAGTCCAGTGTTCGTGATTCCGCTATAACTTCTGGATCATAGTAGATCGACCTGTCATTAAATTTTATCTTACCAAGCGCTAGATTCTTCACTACCCATGGATAGATCTCATGCTCACGTGCAAGCACACGTGCCGCTAGACTCTCCTCGGTATCATTAGGTAAACATGGAACCATAGCCTGTGCGATCGCTGGTCCGGTATCTACCCCTTTATCTACGAAATGGACGGTGCAGCCATGCTGTTTTTCACCGGCCTCCAAGGCACGTCTATGTGTATCAAGCCCTGGAAATTTAGGTAGGAGTGCAGGATGAATATTAATAATTCTTCCGTAAAAAGCATCTACGAATTCAGGGGAGACTATTAACATATATCCGGCAAGTACTATTAGATCCGGATTTAGCTGCTTGCATTTATCCAGGATGGCAGCCTTGAGACTGTTAATCGTATCGAATTGAGCACGCGCAAAAATATGAGTTGGGATATTAAACTGTGCGCCATACTTAAGGCCAGGAGCATCCTGTTTATTAGATATTATAGCGCAGACCTCGTAGTCGCTGGCTTTATTGATGAGATTGAGTAGGTTAGAACCCCGTCCTGAAATAAGTCCTATTATTCTATAAGGCGCTCGCATGCTTAATAGATCTAGAGTATAATGTACAAAAGGTCAAAATGAAACTAATACACAGCTTATCTCTCTTGATAATTACCTCTATTGCTATAGTTAATTTAGCTTACGCTGATTCAGAGTGGTCAGAGGAAGCGGCTACCGCTTTGCCGGAGCACTCCGACACAAAGGCTGCGCCGCTAGATCCTAGACTACCCCCTGTTATCCCAGGAGAGGAGATAACCCGCGGCGGGAAGAAGATTAAAATCTGGAGCAGTAGCGGTCCTGTCCCAGTAGCAGAAGCACCTGAGCCCTGGCGTAGCCGTAATAATGAAAATTTAGATGCGCTAAAGGGCGGCATTATTGTCGATGGTAGGTCTAATTAATAAACGGAACTGGGACCGCGGACATCCTGTCCACTGGTTGGTAGAATTGCCGTAATTTCACGCAGTTCAAAAAGCGGGCAAGATGCCCGCGGTCCCAGTGGGCATGTTATTGCTTAACTGTAATAGCAGCCCCATCTTTAAGAACACTTTGGATCTTCTTGATAGCATTAGTATTCTTTGTAATCTTATTCTTAGGTAGCAGACCCGCTTTGCGTAGCGTGCCTAGCGCGTACCTGATACGTTTAACTGCACCTTTAAGATTTGTTGTGCTATACTTTCCTAACTGCTCAGATTGCGACTTAATAATTGCCTCTAGGGAGCTAATTTTCTCCTTAAGAATAGCATTCTCGTCCAGTAATGAACCTTCACGCGTTAAGCAGCTATTTAGATCTGAACGTAGCTGATCGTTTTCATTGCTGAGCTCTAGGATTCTCTCCTCTAAAAGAGCATTTTCTTCAGTGCAAAGAGCGAGGTTTAGCGATAGCTCTGCAATTTGATCCTCTTTGCCGGTGATCACCGCATCGAGGTCTAAGATAGATTGATCTACGCGAACACTAAATGCAGTAGCAGGTAATAGAAAGTGATCAACTACGTTGCCATCGCGTGTACACTTTACTCCTCTTTTATCATTGAGTTCTAATTGTATTGCTTCACCTGATCCATCTGTGGCTCGAAATGCTGCAAAGATCTTACCAGAAAGTGAGTCGTAGCCGACCTCATGGTTGATAAAAACATTATAATCAACCTTGTTTGTAACTGGATCGATAAAGACTGTAGCGAATAGGTCCTGAATATTTACAAATTTTGGATCAGAAGAAGGTACTACTAAGCTTTGACTTACCTTCTCACCTCCTACAGGACCCTGTGTCTCCAAATAAACTCTGCCTGTAGCGCGGTCAACCTCAGCAATCGTACCATCTACAAATTGGATCGAATGAGAGCCATCATCGTTTAGGTAAATTGGGATGCAAGTATCGTCAATCAGAGTTGGTGCGGCGAAAGCCTGAACTGCTATAGTTTGAGCAAGCAAAACTGTTAGAATACCATACTTTGATAAATCACCTATTTTCATACAACCTCCATAACTAATAAAAAATGGTAGTTAATAGAGAGTCCGCATCATAGCCGTAAGTGCTTCAGTTTTTCTTGCAACCTTAATTAAATCAAAGACTTAGCGTAGTACTAGATGAGGGCGTCCCCTCTGACTTAAATTACGGATTGATAAGCCAGCGTAGATATTTCTTGTTGAGATATGATGGCTTAATTACAATGAATTCAGGGGTGTCATATGGGTGGAGTGCTAACACAGATCGTTCTACGACCTCTCGGTTCTTGCCTGGAAATTTTAAAATCATCAACACCTCATTATCCTCAACTATGCGACCCTTCCATAAATAGATAGAGCGGATAGCCGGTACAATGTTAATGCATGATATTCGCCTCTCCTTAAGTAAGGTTTTCCCGATTCTAAGAGCTGTTTTACGATTGGGCGCAGTTGATAAAACTACTAAGGCAGTCATAAGGATGGAAGATACAGCCTAAAGCTCATTTGATCCAGTGGTCTCCTTGTGATATTCTATCCATTCGAATTTAATGGAGATTTTTATGCGCTTTAGAATACTGACGGTTTTTGTAGCTCTTTTACTTGCGACAACTCCGGCATGGACTGAAGAGCTTAAGGGTAAAACTGAAAAAGAGGCTCCACCCTCGATCTCGAGTATTGTAACAAACGATCAAGGTCGTTGGAAACTTCTAGTAACAAACAGAGAGGAGGATTCTTACTCTGTCAGTTTTGAGGTAGATCACCTAGATCGTGCCGGCAAAAAAATAAGAACTGAATATCCTTCTTTTTCAATACAACCAGGAAAAACTGTTGAGCGAAAATTAAGCGGCAGTCCAACGGTAGAGCGGTTTAATGTAAAGCTTGCGAGCTCTAAGAAACTTAGCAGTCGATCGAAGAGTAGAAGCTAATTGAAACGCAATAATAAATCTGATAACGAGAATCTACTAGCTCAGGAGACCAGACTAGATGGTCCGCCTAAGCATCAGGGCGAGCTTCGTTTCCATCTGCATTATCCAAATTCATATTGGATCGCGATGTCGAACCTAGGGTTTCAGGCGGTTTACCGGGTGCTTAGCAGTATGCCAGCTGTTGCAGTGGATCGAGGATTTTTGCCTGATGAGGAGCTTCAGGGCAGAGAGAAGTGGCGTACCTTTGAATGTTCAAGAGTGATCTCAGATTGTGACATTTTAGGGTTTTCGTTGTCATTTGAAACCGACTATCCAAACCTTCTAAAGGTACTTAACAATCTAGGCCTGCTTTATAAGAATGCTGCATTGCGTGATGAAGGAGCTAGGGTCGCACGTGGATATCAGCCCTTAATTATTGCTGGAGGCACCGCTGTTACTCTTAACCCTGAGCCTGTAGCAGATCTTTTGGATCTGATTGTTTTAGGAGAAGCAGAGGAGCTCTTACATGACTTGATAGCCGTAACCTTAGAGGGAAAGCGGCAGGGCTGGGAACGCACTACACTACTTAAGAAGCTAGCTAATGTAGAGGGGATATATGTGCCACGATTTTATACTCCTCAGTACTACGTAGGCGGCGCGCTCTCAGGTGTGGAGAAGGAGAGTGATGTTCCGGCACGGCCATTACGGCGATTTGTAAAGAACATCTCTGATTATCCGGCCTATAGCTCAATACTAACGCCGGAGACCGAGTTCAGGTCGATGTTTCTTACGGAGATCGGTCGTGGATGTGAGATGGGTTGTCGCTTCTGTGTGGCCGGATACATATATCGACCTATAAGAAAACGTTCGGAGGATTCAATTCAGGTGACAGTTGAAAAAGGGCTTAAGGCCACTGATGCGATAGGATTTGTAGGTGCTGCAGTTTCTTCGCACAGGTCAATTTCAAAGCTTGCCAGTGGCGTTGCCCGCCAAGGCGCCAGAGCCTCACTTAGTTCTATTATGGCGCAACGGGTAACTCCTGAGCTTGCTGCAAGCCTTTCAGAGAGTGAGTACAAGACAGTAGCACTTGCACCGGAAGCTGGCAGTGAGCGTTTAAGAAGGGCAGCCGGGAAACGGGTCAGCAATGATCGTTTCGTCGAAGCTGCGCGGGAGCTTGCAAAGTCAGGGATTAAGGGATTCAAGCTATATTTCATCGTTGGGTTGCCAACAGAGGAGGATTCCGACACTGATGAGATTGCACAGCTTTCGCTTCGCGTAAGGGATGCAGTTGTAGATGCCTCTGGTGGCACAGGCTGGGTGGTTCTATCAGTTAACCCTTTTATCCCGAAAGCAAATACGCCATTCCAATGGGAGCCCATGATGGATCTTACTAAGCTAGATGATAAGGTAGATAGGATTCGCTTCCTTATTAAAGACGTGTCTAATATAGAGATGCATTTTGAACCGCCTAAAGAGAGCGCCTTTCAAGCTCTACTTTCACGCGGTGATAGACGGGTAGGGGAGATGCTTGTGGCTGCTGAGATCGCAGGCCAAGATTGGAAATGGATACTGAGAATGGCTAAAAAGCCCTGGTTAAAAGCGGTGCCGACTCTTGACTTTTATGTTACAAGACGAATACCCTTTCAGGAGTTTCTTCCCTGGGAAGTTGTGGATTCTAGGATTTCAAGGGAGCTCTTGATGCGTGAGGCTTTAAGGGCGCGAGAGGGGGAGGATGAAAAACTTACCACAGAGGTCACGGAGGACACAGAGGGAGCAGCGAAAATCTCTCTACCCGTAAATGCACTGTGACCTCTGTTAAAGTTGTATTTTTTGATTCAGATTAAAGATGCGTACTATTATTCCAATAGTTTCCGGCAAAGGTGGCGTTGGCAAGTCAACCGTGGCTGTCAATTTAGCCGTCGCTCTTGCTAATACCGGAGCGAAGGTAGCGTTAATAGATAGTGATTTTTATGGACCGAGCATCCCTACACTCCTAGGAGGCGGCGGCATACAGGTCGATCATGAGCAACGTCTAATTCCTGCGCAGAAATTCGGTATTAAATATATCTCACTAGGCTTCTTCCTACAGCACCCGGACGATGCCGTCATTTGGCGCGGACCAATGTTCAATAAAGCGCTTAATCAGATGTTTGCAGATGTGAACTGGGGAGAGGTAGATTACTGCATTATTGACATGCCGCCTGGAACTGGTGATGCTCAGATCTCCCTATCTCAGCTAGTAAAAATTACCGGCGCTGTCGTGGTTACAACGCCACAGGAGGTAGCCTTAGCTGATGTACGAAAAGCTATAAATATGCTAAATAAGGTAAACGTTCCAGTTCTAGGTATTGTTGAGAATATGGCTGGATTCTTAACGCCAGATGGTAAACGGTATGATATCTTTGGAAATGGTGGGGGTTCAGATGTGGCTCGTAAGTTTAATCTCCCTTTGTTGCTTAAGATCCCTATAGATCTTGGGATACGAGAGGGGGGAGATAAGGGGGAGCCGGTAGCTTGCCATCCAGAGTCTGCAGCTGGTAAATTGTTCGCCGAGCTTGCTCAGATTGTGATTGGGTTAGTTGACGAGCGCATCTCTTCGGAGCCTAAGCTTAAGGTGATAAATTAATCTGTAACATTTGATTTAATAGTGAGGACCTATGTTTAATCTGATCCTAGTTTTCCACATCGCGCTTTGCATTTTTTTAATAATCGTAGTTCTACTGCAACAAGGTAAGGGCGCGGATGCCGGCGCCGCTTTTGCCGGTGGATCTAATACGGTATTCGGAGCAGGCGGTGCGACCACTATGCTAACAAAGGTTACAACCACAAGCGCGATTCTGTTTATGATCACCTCGATAATGTTGGTTAATTCATACGGAAGCTTTGTTGGATCAACCTCAACAGGAAAAGTAAATCTTTTAGAGGGCTCTATTCTAGAGAATCAGGCTGAGCAGCAGAATGCCCCTGCGGCGGCAGTCGAAGCAAAACCTGATCCAGCAACAAAGCCTGTAGAAGCTAAGCCAGCACCGGTCAAGCAGTAACAGCTTAGCAATGTAAGATTTATCCCGGACAGTCTCTTGATTCATTAATATATATGAATTATTCTCGAACTGTACGGCTGTGCCCAGGTGGTGGAATGGTAGACACACCAGTTTAAGGGGCTGGAGGACGCAAGTTCGTGGGGGTTCGAGTCCCCCCTTGGGCAATTACTTTTGTTTTGGAAAAAAGAAAAGTAAGCAAAAGAAAATCAGCTATCTATCAAAGCCTATATCAACACTAGCCTTTTCAGGGCCTAAGCTCTCACTCCTTAATCTTGCACCAAAAACCTGTCCGCCTGAGAATATAAAACGGGGCTCAAAACGACCCTTTCCGTCAGGATCTGCTCTCATAGGAAAAGCAACATCAACTCGCAAGACCCTGCTACCGGAGAAGCGCGGAAAGGCAAAGCGCATACCTACGCCGATATCAGAATAAAAATCATTCTCAAATATACCTGAAACATGCTCTGACACTCCGCCTGCGTCTATAAAGCCCGCTGCTCCAAAGCTAAACAACTGAAAAAGATCATCGGCTATGTGAATGCGGTCCTCAAGATTTAAAACAAAGCGTTGATCACCTGTAAAAGTTCGAGCGTCATAACCGCGTAGGCCGTTGTCGCTTCCTAATAACAGCTCACGATCTTTATCAAGTTTGTCTGTAAATTCAAAAGTAACCGAAGCGGCAAGTGTGTGCTTCCCTAAGAATTGCTTACCAAGGAAACGTGGTCCAAGAACATTAAAATATTTAATCTCTGCACGTGCCAATGTGTTTTCTAACTGGTCATCTGCAGTATCAGTTCTGGTCGCAAGACCAACCTCGCCTCGCAGGAAGGAGCGTCCTCCAATGCGCATGCCGCGGCTGCGGTTGGCGGAAAACAATGCGCTATTTCCTCGAGAGCCTAGATCCTCTGGTGCAAGCATCAGGTTAAGAGAATACTCATCGCCTAGATTGTAATCCTCAACTCGTTCGAAGCGGTCAATGTAGTTCATCGAAATATAATCCGGAATAATACTCTGGTAGGTGAATACAGGACCGCTATATCTTCTGTCGTCTGCCAGCAATGCAGGATCTTTAGATACGGAGTCAGGGTCAAGATCTATATCATCGTAATCATCTTCAGTAGCCTGAGAAAAATCAGAGTCTTCATAGTCGTATCCGATTGAGAATCGTCTGCGGTTTGTATCCGGGTTGCCGCGTGAGAATGTATAACGAAGGTTGAAGTTCGCTAGGTTCTGCCTGAAGATGTAGCGTTCATCTCCATTTTTGTATAACCTTCCTATCGTATCACTCGTATCTGTCGTAAAAGACCAGGCGTGCTGATCTAGTAAGGTTCTAAATGGACTGCTGAATGAGAAAAGCACTCTCTCTCCATCATTGCGATCGAAGTATGCCGCAAGTAAGGACATGTCTGTTCCCCAAATTCGCGGGTCTTCAACCACTGCCTCGACTGTTTCTCGTCCATCCTCCTCTTCATAGAGCCCTTCTATTCTTTTCCCGAAACCGACTAGATTGCTTTCGCTTAATCCAATCGACTGCTTTTGCTTGCCACCTCCAGAGGTATAGCTTATAAGTGGAATTATGCTCCATGCGTCCTCAACTCGAACATAAAGGTCAACCTGATCTCCATCAAATTTTGGGGTGATTTTTACGTAACGAAGATAGCGTAAGTTTCTTAGAGCGCGCTCACTTTCACGTACCGCAAACTCACTATACTCATCTCCCGGTTTAAGTTTAACCTCTCTAAGCACTACCTCCTTGCGAGTATTGATCTTTAGCTTATTTACAGTCTGATAGAATGCATCCTGTGTATCTTCAAAAATCTCCCCGACAGTTACAAAAACATTGCGGACCGTCTTTACTTCCTGAGCGTATGTGAGGGAAGGCACTAGGAATAGAAGAATGAAGTAAATTCTCACTGTCAATAATCTCCAATTTAAGGCTTAACACAGAACAAAAATGCATGATAGGCCATTTAATGTTGCCTACTACTTAGTTTCTGTTCATCAGTACTTGAACTATTTATGATGACAAAACTCATTTATTATCATCAAAATGTATGGAGCTATACCTTGTACTGAATAACTCTGTTTGGAGATTAAGATGACCTCTTCAGGATTGAACAAAGAAGCAAGTGTTGCCAAGGCTTTTTTCCTTGGAAATATTATAGAAGAGAACCTGTTTCCATTTCCTAAGTTCTCCCCATCTGAGATGGATACCCTAGGAATGGTACTTGAGTCTGTTGACAAGTTTATGCAGAGCAGAGCGGAGGATTATAGAGAATATGATAAGGTAGGGGCCCAGCCAACCGAGTATATTGAAAGCCTGAAGGAGCTAGGACTTTTCGGTTTAATCATACCTGAGGAGTATAGCGGAATTGGATTAACAAACGCCGGATATTCCCGTGTTTTACAGCAGACCAGCCGTTACGATGCCTCAACCTCTCTTACGATTGGAGCCCACAGTTCTATCGGAATGAAGGGGCTATTACTATTTGGAACCGATGAGCAGAAGAAAAGGTATCTTTCCAAACTTGCTACTGGTGAAATGATTGCGGCTTTCTGTCTCACAGAGCCTGGCGCAGGCTCTGACGCTGCTTCTATCAAAACACATGCTCATAAAAACCCTGATGGAACCTGGACTCTGAACGGTGAAAAAATATGGATCACTAACGGAGGCATAGCTCAGTATTTTACAGTCTTTGCAAAGACGGATAGCTCACAGGGCAAGATGACCGCATTTATCGTAGAGCGCGACTTCCCTGGGGTCACAACCGGCCCTAAGGAGGATAAGATGGGTATTAGAGCCTCAATCACGACCACTGTAAATTTCAATAACGTAAAGATTCCGCCACAAAATGTTTTGGGAGAAGAGGGGAAAGGCTTTAAGGTTGCTATGTCGATCCTAAATAATGGTCGTACCGGCTTAGGTGGAGGTTGTGTTGGCGCCATGAAGGGGATTATTTCGCACGCAATCAAACAAGCAGCTGAGCGAAAGCAGTTTGGGCAGGCCATTCATGAGTTCGGCTTAATCAAGGAAAAGATAGCAAGAATGACCGTTAACTGCTTTGCCGCAGAGAGCGTGGTGAATATGGTTGCTTATTACATTGATAATGGCCTTGATGACTTTTCGGTAGAAGCTGCGATTAGTAAGATCTATGCCAGTGAAGCACTTTGGGACACGGCTTTTGAAGGACTTCAGATCGCTGGTGGTAACGGCTTTATGAGGGAATATCCGTATGAAAGAGTTGTTAGGGATTCCAGAATAAATCTGATTTTTGAGGGCACTAACGAGATCTTACGTCTATATGTAGCTCTTTCAGGGATGAAAGATGCAGGTGATTACTTAAAAGATGTCTCTAAGGGGCTAGGAAATATATTTAACGATCCGATCAAGGGGTTTGGGGTACTCTCCGGATATGCTGGGAAAAAGATCGGAGCGTTGACTTCACGCGGCAGGGATCGTGTTACTTCCGTCGATCCAGCCCTGCGTAGTGATGCTCTTATCTATGAGCAGTATGTACAGGAGCTCTCACAAGCAACCGAAACAGTATTGCGTCGTCATGGCAAGGATATAATCAATAAACAGTTTGCAATGAAGCGAGTTGCGGATATAGCGATTGACCTATTTGTGGGTCTTTCGATGCTTTCTAGAATAAGCGCTATGATCAAAGAGAAAGGAGAGGCAGCCTGTAAACAGGAGATTAATATCTCGCATATCTTCACCCAACAAGCTAAACGTCGTATGAATCAGAATCTTAGAAGAGTTGACAAAAATGAGGATGAAATAATGAAAGATCTCTCAGACCACGTCGTAAAGCATGGGTATGGTTGGGATCTGTTCTAGTGCTCCTCCAAATAAGTTTTTTCACGTCTAGCATCACATCGTTGCCCCA
>CAZKXU010000056.1:0-22338 GCA_964556665.1 uncultured Bdellovibrionales bacterium
TGTGTTTTCGGGCATTTTTCGCCTTTTCTTAGTTCGAACTGCTCTTTCTAGGATAAATTATTCCTTAAAGATTAAGGAACTATAGCTCCCTACTCCATCTATTTGCTAGATTTTGATCGTGTCTTTGTTTTTTTATTCTTACGGCCTTCGCACGCCATCTTTTTCTTATACCACTTTTCAATTTCTGGATTAGGCTGCGAAGCCACTAACATTACTATAATTTTTTTCTGGTATAATGGAATCTTATCACTGCCCAGGTCTGCGACCACTTTCTCTAGGTCTCTAAGCTCAGTTAAGTTTTCTGATGGATCGCGTCCCGTCATCTGATCTATCGCTATATCATCAATTTTTTTAATGATATCAGAGCAAAGAAAGTCTATTAAAGCCTCGCCGCGTACTACGTTGCGCTGACGCTTGACCGATTCTGATAATGTAAGTATTTCACAAACAGAGGATTTGCAAAAAGGCTCGACTAACACTCCATCTGCGCCCTGTAATACACCACTCGAAACTCCTACTTCATCTGAAGAGTCTTGAAGTAAAAGAATGTAAGCTGCGCTGCGGCCTTTATTAGTATCCTTTGCTAACTGCACGAACTGATTGATACTGTTTTTTTCGAATCGGTGAGAGAGGAAAACTAGATCTACATCTGGTTGTGAGTCGAGACGGCTATTAAGATTCTTAAGTGCTTCAGCTAATGATGGCACCATTTGCAAACTGCCAAAACCAGGCAGCCCACCAGCCATCTGATGAACCCGTAGCCGACTATCAGCATCTGAATCCACCACCATTGCATTAACTTTTTTTGCCATTTAAATTCTCATTATACTCTTAAGATCAGACAATCTATTTCGATAAAGCATCTCTTGATTTTCAAGATCAAGAGTTGGCCGATGCTCTTTCAATCGCCGTCCAATTGCCGACATAAGATCTAAGCCGTTGCCAGGTAGAAATTCTAATTCTAATCGTCGTCGCATCAGGTCTTCTAGTGTCTCTGCTTGCTCCAACAAGACAGCTAGGTCAACCTCAGCTTGCAGCAATGACTCTCCAATAACTACTATCGGCTGATTGAGGCTAGGAATAAAGCGTACGCGTGAGCCTAATCGTGCAAAAGTTTGCAAAGCAACAGAATCAGGTAAGTTATTAGATTTACACCATTTCTTATAC
Organism: uncultured Bdellovibrionales bacterium; assembly: GCA_964556665.1. Lineage (GTDB taxonomy): Bacteria > Bdellovibrionota_C > UBA2361 > UBA2361 > CAZKXU01 > CAZKXU01. The sequence goes on from CAZKXU010000056.1 coordinate 1,168, forward strand.
TCTTGTTGTGAAGCTTCATAGGCTCCAGCACCAGGTAGTAGGCGCCCTTTTGCAGAATCTGGGCTGCCTGTCAGTTCGCTGAGCTTAAATGCTAATTTTAGACCCTCATAGGCAGTCCATGAATAAGTAGTATACTTTCCACCTAAAAGAGTAAGTACACCATTATTATATGACCAGATATGGCGACGTGAGATACCTGCTGTGCCAGAGGCTGCGCGCCTAAGCGGCAGTGTTCTTACACCTGCAAAGCTATAATGTAAGGAATTACGATTGAGGCCACTACCTGGCAGATCCCGTGCTAATCGTTCTAAGATCTCATCGACCTCGGCTGCGGTCGGTTGCGGATCCTCCTCTAACTTATTAATCTCCCGCTCAGTAGTACCAACAAGTGTTCCAGCAAAATGCGGCAACACAAAATAATATCTTCCTTTGTTATCAATCGGCAGAAACAGCGCCGGATCTCGCCAAGGTTTATTAAATAATAGATGCGCCCCTTGACTATAACAGATCCGATCCTCTGCGGCTGAGGGACGCACACCCTCAATTTTTGAGACCCATGGTCCAGCACAGTTGATCACCAATCCGGCTTCAGCTTCATACTGTTTGCCTGTCAATTTATCCTGCCAATGGACCAAACTTGAAGCGCTACTCTTGAGCTGCAGTACGCGCATAACCTCTGCATAATTTAGCGCCTGTCCTCCCTCTTGTCTGGTAGAGAGTATATTATCTATTACTAAGCGCGAGTCGTTTAAAATGCCATCCATATAAGAAAAACAACCGCTAAGAGAAAGCCTGTTTTCCCTTAGGAATTGGAAAGCCAAATCTTTAATACTATGAAATCTGTGCCTCTTTATATTACTCCACTTTCCGGTCATTAGATCGTAGAGCAAAAGGCCTAGCCATATCTTTGACTGCAAATACCAATCATGCTGCGGTATGGGAATTACAAATTGCTGTGGCTTAACAAGGTGATGTGCAACTTCGAAGAGCTCCTCTCGCGCCTGTATTCCTTCAAAGACTTGAATAAAATCAAACATCTCTAGATACCGCAAGCCGCCATGCGCAAGTTTTGAACTACGACTTGATGTCTGTGAAGCATAATCACCACGCTCCAAAAGAAGTACGGAAAGATTGTTCAGAGCTGCAAGCCTAGCAAAAGCCGCACCATGTATGCCTCCACCGATAACAATGAAGTCAAAGCGCCGTTGTTTTGATATTGTTGAAATAAGCTCAGCTCGCGCAACGAATTGATGTCGCAACGTTTCGTCAACGGCATTAATATCAAAAGAAAGAGTCACAGTTGAAATTAGTCAAATATGATTAGTGTCGATTATAGACTGCAATACTGGCCTATTTACAAGCATTCTCAACGTTCCTGTCATTCAGGACAGGCTGACTATGGAAATCTTACCCGTTCAATCGTTATCTCACCACTAGGAAGTTTAATTGACCAGGTACCTGGCCTTATATCTCTGATTATAACTACACCTTCCTTATTGACTACAGCCTCAATGGTACTAGCCAACCCATCCACATTTTCTAACTGAATGGGGGTCTCTAAATGCCCATTTAATGTCACCTCAATAGTCTGTAGATCTTTTCCTCGCTTAAAAGCACGTGTTAACCCTAACTGATCAACGATGCGATAAGTTGACAAAGCATCTGCACGTATCGCTGCAGGCGACAGAGAAGTGACTATAAGCATTACTATAACAGTAAGTTTGAACAAGGATACTACTCGCCAATATCGCGCCTTACCTGCCTACCTGCAAACTGAACCATATCGGAACCACGGTAAGCAAGCGATCGTGCTGCTGCTACGCTATCACCCAAAGATACTACACTTAAGACCCGGCCACCATTAGTAATAAGCTTACCAGCTGCTGTTGCAGTGCCAGCATGCAAAACTTTGACTCCATAAAGTTCAGCCTGTTCGATCCCCGAGATCTCATCACCCTTTCGTACAGCATCAGGATACCCTGCTGCTGCATGTACAACACATACTGCTGTTTCCTTACGCCAAACTAAGCTGGGTAGCTGTGCTTGTGAATTAACTCCCTCAACTAATTTAATCAATATGGTAAGGAAGTCAGATTCTAAACGCTCCAGAATTACCTGACACTCCGGATCTCCTAAACGACAATTAAACTCAACTACATTAATCTCTCTTGTTGGGCTAATCATCAATCCTGCATATAGAAACCCTACAAACGGAGAGCCTTGGCGCGCCATCTGATCAATAACCGGTTGTATAATATGCTCATTAACCCAGTTCTGCTCACTTAATGTCAATCTAGGAGTAGGTGAAACTGATCCCATCCCGCCTGTGTTTGGTCCTACTCCACCATCCTTAAGCCTTTTATAGTCATGTGATGTAGCTAGCGGCAGAAAAGACCTTCCATCCGTCGCTACTATGTATGAAGCTTCAACACCTTCAAGAAAGCGCTCAACTAAAACCGTGCCGTCCTTAAACTCAGTGAACAGCCTCTCTATGCCTACCTCTGCCTCATCAACAGTTCTACAAACATAGACACCTTTTCCGGCAGCAAGCCCATCCGCTTTAAGCACTATCGGTGCACCTATCTTGCGAATATATGCTAATGCCGGCTCATACTCTGAGAAGCGTTCCCATGCCGCAGTCGGCACATTAGCTGCTTTCATTACCTGCTTAGCGAAGCTCTTGGAGGATTCGATCTGAGCTGCTGCTTTAGTTGGTCCAACTATTCTAAGTCCTTTTGATTTGAACAGATCAACCAGACCTAAACTTAGGGGAAGCTCTGGCCCAACAACCGTCAGATCTATTTGATGCGACTCTGCGAAATTCGCTAACTCGACGATCTGCTCAACTTTGATGGGCACACACTCTGCTACTTTTGATATTCCAGGATTACCAGGGGCACAGAAAAGATCTGTGACAGCCTTAGATCCTCTAAGTTTCAAACAGATTGCATGCTCCCTTGCTCCTGAGCCTATGACTAGAAGTTTCACTCAATGCCTAAAAATATCAGTTAAAGACTGGGACCGCGGGCTTCCAGCCCGCAACAGATTACCTGCAGATTCGTTTGCGAACAAGATGCCCGCGGTCCCAGTTCTGTTATCAATATCAGTGCATAAAATGCCTGACATTCTTAGCACAAAAGTACATCCCTGTACTTATGTGCCTCGGAGCTCGCTTCGCTCCCGGCGTTGCGGGCCATCCTTGGACCGCACAGACTCAATGCCTAAAATGCCTATCGTTAGTAAACAGAAGCGCTATCCCCAAATTGTTTGCTGCTGCGACTGAATCCTCATCACGCTTCGATCCGCTAGGGACAATAATTGCTCGAATACCTGCCTTTGCTAATGTTTCAATGCTGTCGGGGAAAGGGAAAAAAGCATCTGATGCAGCTACTGCTCCGCTTAGATCATGCCCGTGCATTCTAGCTTTAGAGATCGCAACCTCTGTTGAATCGATTCTACTCATCTGTCCAGCACCTACACCAAGCAGCGTACCACCCTTTGCAATTACAACAGCATTACTCTTCACAAAAGCAGTGATATTCCAGGCAAATGCCAGGTCCCGAAGCTCCTCAGCAGTGGCGGACCTGCTCGACGCGCAGCTCGCAAGGTCAACAGATGACACTCCTGCATCAACCTCTTGAATTAATGCGCCGCCATTCACTGTACGCAGTTCAAACTTAGATCCTGTTAGGGCAAGCGTGCTTCTTATAATCCGTAAATTCTTTGATTTAATCAAAAGCTCTAGCGCTGCCTTATCATACTCAGGTGCGATTACTATTTCAGCAAAGCCTTCACGGATTTCAGCTGCTACGTCTGCAGTAACTTTACTATTGAACGCTAATATTCCGCCAAAATGGCTGCGTGGATCGGAGCGCTTTGAATTTACCAACGCCTCTAGTAATGTCGACGCTGATGCTGCTCCACAAGGATTAAGATGCTTGATAATAACCGCTGTTGGATTTTTATTATTAAAACTGCTTATTATTTTCAAGGCCGCATCAAAATCCAGTAGATTATTATATGAAAGCTCCTTGCCATGCAGCTGCTCCCAATCTTTTGGCGTGCCGCCGAATACCCGGTAAAAATTCCCCTGCTGATGCGGATTCTCACCATAGCGCAGCGCCTGTTCGCGCACTAATACACATCCTTCAACTGCTCCCATTTCAAATCCGTGGCTACTATCAACAGTCGCAGAGTCACCATTGAATTGTACATTTGAGAAATACTTTGCAACCTGCAGATCATAGTTTGCCATGGTTGTAAAAACCTTAACTGCCAAACGGCGACGTAGATCTAAGGGGAAATCTCCTTGCTGCAATGCCGCTATTACCTCTGGATAGTCAGCTGGATCTATTAGGGGCAGAACAAATCGGAAGTTTTTGGAGGCTGCGCGCAGCATCGTTGGACCACCTATATCAACAAGCTCTACCATCCTGAACGGATCATTTATCTTCTCACTTTTGAGATTCTCAATGAATGGATATAGGTTAACAATGACTAATTCTATGGGCAGGATATTATTACTGGCCAACTCCCACAGATGCTCTTCGTTATCACGACGAGCTAAAATTCCAGCATGTATTTTTGGATGTAAGGTCTTAACTCTGCCGTCTAATATCTCCTTCTGGGCAGTATAGCTCTCGATGGAGAGCGTTTCGATGCCTGACTCCTTAAGCAACTTGCCTGTTCCAGAGGTGACTAGCAATGTATAGCCTGATGAGGAAAGGGCCCTAGATAATTCAACTAATCCAGTACGATCTGATACACTGATAAGCGCGGCTTTTTTCATGCGCTGATGGTAGCGTAAGTACGTTCAGGAATCAAACTCTGAAGTATTCAAACAGTAAAAAGACACTACTACGTATCCTCCAGCGGCTCCCTCAGAACGCCTACTACTTCTTCTTTGCCGATTCCTAAGCATTATACTAAATGACAAAATAGTGACTGAATAACGCTACGGTATTCTGTCACTTGCCATAGTCTGCAAAAGATACCGCACCCGTACAGAACCTAATTCTGTAGCTTCCCATGAAACTTAAAGTGAGTTTTTTCACCCGCCTTGGTCAGCATAATGGCTTTGCCCTGAACCGCGTCACCGTTGACTTTTCCTTTCCAGGTGATCTTCGCTCCATCTTTATTCTGCGTAGTAGCAGTAAAAGTGGTTCCTTTCTTCTGATTTGATGCTACGTACGGAGCCTCGCTATAGCCAAGCTGAACAGAGGCTGTAGATCTAAAAGTTCCTTCTTTGAACACAAAGCTATCGGCATTCCCCTTTTTGTCACCTTTCTTAGTCTTTTCACCAACATATGTTTTTCCATCCAAAACACCCTTGCTTGGTGCTGCGTGTAACAAGGTTACGTTTAAAAAAAGAGTAATAGCTAAAAAAATACCTATGCGTCTCATATAGACTCCAAAAATAAAGGAGGACCAAGTCTGCCAGGCTTTAATGAGCAACTACTGACAAACAGGACAATCTCTGACGACATCCAAGTCTCCGACAACCACAGTACTAATGTCAATGTTATTATTAGTGGACTACTTCCCTAACAACGCACCCAATTCCCCTAATTCGCCAACAGCTGCCTCTTTTTCAGTATTCAGCGTATCTAGTTTTTTGATTCTTGCCTCAGGCCCAGCGTTGAGCAGAAGATTATGGAAATCAAGCTCATGCTGCAACTCTTCTATCTTCGTAGTAATTTCATCCCGTTGACGACTCAAGCCTGTAATTTCTTGCTCTGAGATAGAGACTGCGCTATCAATAGCAGACTTAACCTCTTGCGTTAGTTCTCGCAATCTTTGACCACGTACACGCGCCAATTGCTCCACACGCTGTGCGGCAGCCTTATCTGTTGGATTATAACGCCAAACCTCCACTTCTTTAAGATAGGTCCAGGTATCCCGTTCAAAAGCCTCTTTTTTACTCTTTACGGTTGCTGAGCTAATTGCTACCTCAGAAGCCATATCTACAGGATCCGTATTTTCTAGCCTCTTTCTTCGACCAACCCAGACAGAGAACTTCCTTGTTGCCGAATCTATATCAGACACTAAATTACTCTCGTCAGTACGCTGCTTATCTAAGACACTCTTAATCTGCTCAAGCGAGTCACGCACTTCCTGGCCAGCCGGCCGGCCTAGTAGCTCAATCTGTTGATCCAATTTCTTTATACGTTCAATTAACAACGCATGCCGTTTTATAAGCTCCCCCTTCTCACGAGAGTTAAGCTCTACCTTAACGGAGAGCGCCTGCTGAACTTCATTAGGTATCTCTAACGGTACAATACGAGCCATCTCCTCCATTCCAGCTATCCTAGTACCGATATTATGATAACCTCTGCCACTAATATGCAGCTTGGCAATACGAGCGGCTAACGGGTGCGGTGCGGACACCGATTTTGTAAGATCGCGAATCCCGTTAATGATGTAAGGTGATACTATTACACCTATTACAAAAGCTCCTACTAACTTGAAGAGGAGTGAAATTGTTAAAAACTTCCCGTATTTTTCAAGAAGAGAAGCTGGAGGGGCTAATGTAGTATCAGTTGTCGGAGTTGGATCAGTTGTTGCGTTCGAGGGTCTAGAACTTTCATAAGTCGAGCGCTTTAAAGGACGTGCTTGTGTAACCGGCTCGATTCCTGGACCTGCATCAAGAGTCGGATATCCCTCGCCGACACTAATAATTATAGCTGTAATATTATCAGTACCACCATTACCATTAGCTTTATTGATAAGAGTCTTAACTGCCTGATCTAAAGACATGCTTGTTAGTATCCCAAGGATCTCCTCGGGTGTAAGCATATTATATAAACCATCCGTACAGAGCAGATAAAGATCATCCTTATATGGACCATCTTCACACAACCAACAGTCCACCTTAACATCCGGAGTAGGACCGAGAGAACGTGTCAACATATGTGAGATTGGATGATGATCGGCCTGGTCTCTCGTTATAGCACCTGAACGTAGGAGCTCCATTACTAATGTATGATCGTCAGTTAATTGATGAATCTGTCCTCGACGTATTCTATAAGCGCGCGAGTCTCCAACACTCATAATATACATCGAAGCGCCAACAAAGGAGAGCCCAACTATAGTTGTACCCATTCCAGAAAGCGAAAGATCCTGCTTGCCGCGCTCCAATATTTCATGATTGGCCTCCTGCACTGCGGCCACGATATCATTCTCCGAGATCGTTGTGTGTTCGATTAGGTGTTCTCTTAATACCTGTACTGCAAGTTTCGAAGCCACTGCCCCACCTTGCACACCTCCCATACCATCGGCAACGATAAAAGTCTTACAGGTATCGTTTTCAACAACACCAAAGCAATCCTGATTTTCTTCACGGTGGCGACCCACGTCACTACCCGCCGAGTAACGCAGAGCAGCGATTAGTAGTTCACTAGATTGTCCGAGATCAACCGACATATACCTAAAATACCGCAGAAAATAAGTAATTTCAACTAGTTACAAAACAGTGCGGCAGCATTATTTAGATGTGCAAAGGTAAGGCCAAGATTCGGTATTAAAAAACCATTTTATCCTAAGGAAAGAGAGCTATTTTATCATTCTAAGAAACGGTTCGCCCTCAAGGTAATGCTCACGCTTAAGCTGCTCTAAGAGCCTTCCTCCAGTTTCACGGGTTCTCTCCGGTCCCACTAAAACTCTAAAGTACTGCTGTCCGCGAACATCCGCATTTTCTATCGCGACTGGAAATCCTGAACGTTTGAGTTTTGCACTTAGAGCCTCAGCATCCTGAAGTTTTCGCGGTGCCCCAACCTGAGCAAACCATCCCGGAGGTATAACCCTCTTTATTGGCTGAGTTGTTGACTTATTATTCTTAATAATCTGCTTGACTGTCTCCTTCTTTAATTCGACGTTATTGGCAAGCGCAAGGACCTGAGGCTTTGACTTTTTAGCTGCCGACATCTCCTTCTTCACTACTGGGCTCACTTTCTCTTCGACCTTGACCTTCTCTTTGGCATCCTTGTTCTCCTTGGTCTCCTGCTGAATTAGAGCACCAAGCGGTTCAGCATGAGCACTTGGAGCTTTTGCATCCATAGTCTCATTAAGCAGCGCTGTCTTTGCTACATCATCTAATGTTCGTATTATTTTTGGGTCATGCGAATCCTTTGTGTTCATTATCGCAGCACTAAGCGGGGAGGTTTTTTCTATCTGCGTAGGTTGCTGGACATGAGCAGGCATCTCTTTCTTTTCTAACTCTGGAAGAGGCTTTGCAGGAGAATCAAGTTTTAGATCTAGTTCATCATCTCCCAATTTTGCATACATATCCGAGGCTGCTCTGTCACTACCTAATTCAGAATCTGAGATTGCGTTCTCTGCCACCGGAAACTTAGGAAAGCTTGCTAAATTGCCAGCTAAAGCATTTTCGAACCCAACTCTGCGGCCTGAAAAGAATCCAAGATAAAAAGTGCAGGCTAACGAACCCAATACTAGTCCGGTTAACAACACCGACTGCCAAAGCCCGATACGGATCTCCCAATTACCTAAAGACTTACGGTTGGTAACACTCATAGACTTAATTGTAGGAGAGGTACGCGAAGTACTGATATCGTTCATAACACCATCCAAGAAACCAAATTATAGTAGGCACACCGAATCTGCTTTATACCAAAGTATTATACCTTAAAACGGGATTCATCAATACTAATTTTTACCTCTCCTGAACCTATTTTCTCATTAACTGAGAGCGCGGCTCTCACCCTGGGCCAGCCGGCTGCCCCTACAATTTCCCCATACTCTTTTAAGCAATTATTATTGGACCTGATAACCTCTCTTATGAAGCTCTTCCTTTATAGCTATATCACTACTGCTAGCATATCGCGCTAAAATCCCCTCATCAGAGATAGCCACAAAACTATCATTTTCCAACTCTGCCTTATATAGTTTTAACTTTTTCTTAGAAAATGCCAGATCGGTCATGCGCGACTCCCGTTCTAAAGGATTTAAATAGATGTAAATAAGCCGTCCAAACACCTCAAGCCTTTGCTCTGTATTTAACTTCACCGTACATAGCTGCTCAAGTGCTGCTAGCAATAGTTTGAGATTCGAAGGCGCAACTAACTCAAAATATTCAAACACACCATACTCCTGAAGCAATCTAAACATCTGCGGCGCACCTGGCTCACTTAGAATAATCTTAAGCTCGTTGTATTTACGATGTAGCGATATGCTGTCTAGTGCCTTACTTTGTAGTGCCTCTGTAATAAGTGAAGCAGTCTGAGGAGCAAGTGTGCCGGAAATTCGAACGGCATATCGTGCAGCTCTAAAGATTCTAGTCGGATCATCAATAAAACTTCGCTCATGCAGCACTCTGACCGTGCGATTAGTGAGATCCAGGCGACCTCCAAATGGGTCTACGATCTCGTTTTCAATGCTTTTACTAATCACTGCACTGAGCGGTACAGCCATTGCATTTATAGTAAAATCCCTCCTCTTTAGATCACTTGATATCTCTGCAAGTTTTACTGTAGGTAAGGCGCCAGGTTTGAGATAAATCTCCTCTCTTGCTGATGCGAAATCGATCTCCTCAATTTCCTCAAATTTTAGATTAAAAATCTTAGCCGTAAAAAATTGAGCGTGCTGCCTTATCTCACCACCTAGACTTTCGTTACAATACTTTGCGAACTCTATACCGTTACCAGCAACCAAGAGATCAATATCCTTATCTTGTGGGAAAGTTCCCAAGAGATGGTCACGCACTAAGCCACCCACCAGATAGACCTTAACACCAAACTCATCGGCTAGCCGATTAATACGTGAAAATAAACTTAGCTCCTGTTCTGAAAACACCTATTCCTTTAAGTAGTTTTTAATTCCAAGAAAAAGTCCGTAAGCAAGATCGGCTCGAAACTCCTTCTCAGCCAGTCTTTTTCCATCCTCAGCATTATCAATAAAGAAAAGCTCTACTAGAATGCAGGGCATATGGGCGCCAACTAAAACATAAAAAGGCGCTTTTCTTACACCAAGGTTTTTAACCTGGTGGCGCGTGCTAATATAGCTTAAAGAGGCCTGCTGGACCAAATGTGCCAACTCTATCGAATCTTCCAATTTAGCACTCTGTATTAAATCACTCAGCATAAAGGTAAGGTCCGCGTCCGGTCCTTCAAACTGAATAGATGCATTCTCTCTTTTAGCTAGTTCACGACTAGCAGCATCATCGCCGTTATCAAGATAGAACACCTCCATCCCAGAAAGCTTTTTCTGTGGACTTGCGTTTGTATGAAGACTAATAAAGAGGTCCGCATCATTCGCATTTGCCATGTTAGTACGATCCAATAACGGCACAAATATATCACTTCTTCTAGTTAATTTGACTGCTACATTAAGGTTTTTCTTAATTAACTCCTCTAAACGCAGCGCCACATCCAATACCACATCCTTCTCCAATAAACCTCCCTGGCCAACTGCCCCTTGATCCTCACCACCATGACCGGGATCAATAACGATAAGCTTACCAGTTTTACGCATTGAGATTGTTGGCTGCGCTGTAGGTTGAATATTCTTGCCCTGCTTAATTATGGCAAGCCTACTTTCAGCCAAAGCTGCCATGTCGGCCTCAGGATAGCTATCTACTACTTCAAGGAAGCTACGTTTTGCCTCGGCTCTCTCTCCATTTGCAAGTAAAAGGTCCCCCTTCTTTACTAAGGCATCATCCGCCAAAGCATGCCCTGGATATTCTTTTGCCAACCTTTCAAAAAGCTGCACCGCTTCTTCAAGGCGATCCTTACCACCTAATCCATTAAATATTTCCTGATACAATAGCGCCGCATTGAATAAACAATTCGGAGCGTGATCATCACGTGGCTTGCTATTCACATAACTCTTAAATCGCTGCGCTAAATCCTCCCACTCCGCTGCGCGGATCAGATCAGGGTCGGTATTTCGTAATGAAAGAAACTGTGATTTTAGCTCTTCAAAAAGGACTTCAGGCTTACGCGTCTCTGCTAAGATTGAGACCACACTAATCAGCACGGAAAGAATCAAGAGGAGTAAGAACTTGGTTCTAAACACATTAGTGCACTGTAACATATATTATCTTTTGGCATACTGGGAGCGCGGGCTTCTAGCCCACATACAAATTTACAGGCAATTTGTTGCGGGCTGGAAGCCCGCGGTCCCAGTAAAGCAAAGTTTTTAGGCTACACATTTCTTCTGTATACCGCTTAAAGCCACACTTACCTCCAGCGGGGCTAAGGCATTAAGATCTAACTGCTTTATCTCACGCTCAAGATCTTTTAAGCGCCTATAATCCTGCGGCTCTGTTATCTCACGTTTGAATGGTACTTCAAATAGGGAGAGCTGAGAAGATCTATCCTTTACTGCACTGCTATCAGCTAACAAAACCTCCTTAGCACGCTCAATAAGCGGCTGAGGAAGCCCAGCTAGCTTAGCGACCTGTATGCCGTACGATTTTGATGCTGCACCTATATTAATATGGTGGGTAAAGATTACATCCTCTCCCCGCTCAACCGAGCCAACCGAAAGATTCTTAATAGTTTGGTATTGTTTCTCCAGAGTGGTGAGATCATGAAAGTGAGTAGCAAAAAGAGTGCGAGATTTTATCTTTAGTACTATCCACTCGAGAATGGCCTGAGCAATAGCTAAGCCGTCAGCCGTTGCTGTACCGCGGCCGATCTCATCTATCAATATTAAGGAACGCTTCGTAGCTCCTGAGATAATGTGAGAAGCCTCGTGCATCTCCACCATGAAGGTTGATTCTCCTTCGCTGATATCATCCGAGGCTCCAATCCGCGCAAAGATTTTATCAACTACTCCTATCTCCGCCTTTTGTGCCGGTACGAAAGAGCCAAGCTGCGCCATGATTACAATTAAGGCGGTCTGCTTTAAAAAGGTTGATTTACCACCCATATTGGGGCCAGTAATAATAAGAAAGTTTTTGTCTCCCATCTCTGTCGTATTAGGGACAAAATCAGAATGTAAACTCTGCGCTAAAAGCGGGTGCTTGCCTGCCTCTATAAAAAGTCTCTCTGACTCATCTACTTGCGGCAGAACATACCCCTCATCCGCAGCAAGCTCAGCAAGGCCAATGTAAATATCAAGCTCAGCTAAACGCGCGCCTACGATTCTTAGCTCAGCAGTAAATGGCAAAACAGCTGCGCGCAGATCCTCATACAGCCTCTTTTCTAGTTCAATCTGTCTTGATTCAGCACCTAAGACATCATCTTCATACTTTTTGAGCTCTTCTGTAATAAAGCGCTCGGAATTCACCGTAGTCTGTTTACGTATATAGTTCTCAGGTACCTTAGAGAGATTAGCTGCAGTAACTTCGATAAAATACCCAAATACTGAATTATATTTAATCTTAAGTGAGTTAATTCCGGTGCGACTTCGTTCACTGGCTTCAAGCTCTACAATCCAGGACTTGCCTCTCTCTTTTAGACCGCGTAAACGATCCAACTCTGCGTTAAATCCGACTTTGATAATACCACCTTCATTTAGGACCATGGCGGGATTATCAACCAGTGCTTCTTCCAAACGACTACACAAGCTCTCAGATATTACAACTCCTCTCATTATTCGCTCTAAGGCTGGAGTTTCTTTCGCAGTACTTAGCATCTCAACAATTGACGGAATCTTCGCCAAACTGTCCCTAAGAGCACCCAACTCTCGCGGTGTTGTTGCTAAAGCCTCTGTTCGTGCTGCAATTCTCTCTAAGTCAGTGATAGTACGTAAAGTCTCCTTTAACTTACCTCTAAGTGCCGCATGATCCTTAAAGAATGTAACGACCTGCTGTCGCTCATAAATCGATTTTAGATCTACTAAGGGATTTAGGATCCACTGCCGAAGCATGCGTGAGCCGGAGGGGGTAACAGTTCGATCTAATACGAAATAGAGTGTACTGCGCTTACTACCATCCTTCTGATTCTGTACAAGCTCAAGACTGGATCTTGTATTAGCATCAATACTTAGCACACTCTGCGCATCAGCATTTAAAAGCTCAGTAAAATTCACTACTGAATTTACTGTGGTCTCATCGACATAGTCGAGCAGCAGCTTAGTTGCATTTTTAGCCGCCGTTCCAATTCCTAGATATCCCTGTATTTTCGATATATCGCGTCGCTTTGAGGACAGATCTAGATTTCTAAATTTTAGCGTTCCTCCTCGAACTAACACTTCTACCTTACGCACCCAAGCCAAACGACGATCTAGGGCCTTTTGATCAATATGCTTTGGCAGCAGTAGTTCTGCCGGCTGAAGCCTCTGCAACTGTGCAATCATAGCGCTAATATCCAAACCTTCGGCAACAAATATCTTACCACTAATAATATTTGAAAAACTAATCCCGATATCCTGCTCTGATCTAAACCATACTGCTGCTAGGAGGCTCTCAGTATTATTCTCAGGATCTCCAAGAATCCGTACACCAGGAGTGACAATACGCTCCAGTTTTCTGCCGAACATCCCGCGGCCGTTTTCCGGTGCTCCGGTTTGACTTACCAACGCCACCGCAAAGCCTGCATTTACAAGACGTTCAAGATACCCATCCACTACAGCGATAGGAACACCACACATCGGAACAGGATTTGGATTATTCTTATCCCTACTTGTTAAGGTGAGGTTTAGTGTTCTAGACACAGTAACTGCGTCTTCGAAAAAAACCTCATAAAAATCACCGACTTGGAAAAGGAGGAGACAATCTGGATACAATTGTTTGTAATCCAGATACTGCTTTAACATAGGTGGGAGTTTTTCGGCTATAGCAGATGACATCTGGATGGTCTCTTGTGCAACTAAAGATGGTAAAGGATAATATTAGGATATAATTTAATTGTCAAAAGTAATTGCGTGATCGTAGTAGTAATCTAGAACCTACACGTACTATGCAGCAGCACCCACTAAATATACTCCTCCTCGATGATGAACCTGCTGTGCTTTTTGCCCTAAAATTACTTCTTCAGGTTATAGGTTTTAATGTAACTGACTTTTCAAAACCGATTGAGGCTATTGCTGCCCTCAATAGCGCTCAGGAGTTTGATCTGATTCTATCCGATCTGCGCATGCCGGAAATAAATGGCCTTAAAGTATTGGAGGAAGCAAAGAAAATCAGACCGAATATTAATTTTATTCTAATGTCAGCACATGCTAATAGCACTGAGATGGAGAAGGCGCGAGCCTTAGGCGTCGACGGTTTCTTACCTAAGCCATTCTCTCCAGATGATTTTAAAAAGATGGTGGCATCATTGCCAGGCGCAGCAGTGTCTGCAATTGTTAATTCGTAATTAGTGGATCTCTTGTTTTGAGAATGCTAGTAAAAAGACCGATTTTGCAATCCGGTACTGACATAGATCTTAATCGACACTTTCACACAAGTAGTTGAAAAGATTCGAACAGGTAAAAAATACTGATTGATATGTAGCATCGATTTACCTCCCTTAGCGACCGACAGGGAGCTCCACAGTTTCTGGACGGGCCTCTAAGTCATGTTTTTGCAAAAAAGCGAGTTCCCGGACAGAAACTACCTAATCTTTCCCTTCAAGCTTCTGCTTAAGCAGATCACCAAAGGTGAGCGGCTCACTATCCTCCTGCATGAAGCTCTCCATCTCCTCTTTCTCACGGCGCTTCTTGATAGTGCGAACGCTTAGGCTGATACGGCGCTCTTCGCGATCAATATTTGTAACCTCAGCTTCGATCATTGAACCGGCAGGGTAAGAGGCTACGATATCCTCACCCTTCTCGACACCTAGCTGTGAATTATGAATCAAGCCCTCGATTCCATCCTCAAGCTCAACAAACAGACCGAAGTCAGTATGTGAGGTAATCTTACCTTTAATCTTGGAACCGACTGGATAACGCTGCGGAATTGTATCCCAAGGATCTGTTGAAAGCTGTTTAAGGCCAAGGCTCAGTCGCTCATTATCGGCGTCGATATCAAGAACAACTGCCTCAATCTCATCACCCTTCTTGAACATCTCCTGTAGCTCTTTCGGATCCTTAATACGCTTTGTCCAGGAGATATCAGATACATGCACGAGTCCATCGATGCCGTCATCAACCCCAACAAACACACCAAAGTCGGTGATCGAACGGATCTTGCCGGTAACACGGGATCTAATCGGATGCTTAACTTTAAGCTCTTCCCATGGATTAACCTGAAGCTGCTTAAGACCTAGGCTAATACGACGATTTTCCGCATCAATTCCAAGGACCTGCGCTTCTACCATCTCACCCTGAGTAACGAGCTTAGAAGGATTCTTAACTTTCTTGGTCCAGCTCATATCAGAGATATGAACTAACCCCTCTACTCCCTCTTCAACCTCTACGAAACAGCCGTATTCAGTAAGACCGATAACCTTGCCGCGCACCTTCGTGCCAACTGGATACTTGCCGTTTACCTCTAACCATGGATCTTTTCTAAGCTGCTTCATGCCTAAACTAACGCGCTGCTTTTCACTGTCATACTTAACTACGACTACCGGCACGATCTGGCCGATGGAGAGTCTTTCTGATGGATGATTTACACGACCCCACGAGATATCTGTGATATGAAGAAGCCCATCGATACCGCCAAGATCAACAAAGGCACCATACTCTGTAATATTCTTAACAGTACCTTCCATGATCACGCCTTCGCCGATCACCTTCAAGGTCTCGGTCTTAAGCTGCTCACGCTCGTTCAATAGTACTGCTCTACGGGATACTACAATGTTGCCCTTATCACGGGTAATCTTAAGTACCCTGTAATCCAAATTCTGACCGATAAACTTATCAAGATTGCGGTGTGGTTTGATATCTACCTGTGAGCCAGGAAGAAAAGCTGGAATGCCGATGTCGACCTGTAGACCACCTTTGACCTTATGTGTAATTACTCCATGAACTAACCCCTTCTCTTTGAAGATTTTTTCTACGCTATCCCAAACCTTCTTCTGCTGGGCCTTTTCTTTTGAGAGAGAAACCTGCCCATCCTCGTTTTCAAGGGCAAGAATGAAGACCTCCACCTTGTCACCCAATACGACCTGATACTTCCCCTCCGCATCGGAGAACTGCTGTATCGGCACGATGCCATCGGATTTAAACCCAATATCAACCGTGACATAGTCCTTACCAACCTGGACTACCGTGCCTTCGACAACACTGCCTGGACGAAAACGGTTAAAATCATTATTTAATAAACGCTCGAACTCGGATGCAAACGAACTCCCAGATGAGCCAAAATTTCCTACATTACCCTCAACGTTATTCATACTTGTCTAACTAATTGCGCGCCCCGCAAGAAGTCGCTAACATCGACAACACCACTGCCTATATAATCAAGCGTGGCATAATCCTACAGCAATCACTGTAGTCTACATCCGTGACTTCGTTACTTAAGACGAACCAACTCCTCAATAATTAAATATATTTTCCCTTAAAACGGGATTATTTGGCGGGCGAAATGCCACTAAAGCTTAAACACCCGAGCCGCGCGATCATACATCTTTTTAACAACTTCGGTCAATGTTTCCTCTGAATTATCTATAATTACAGCATTAGCCGCCGGCGCTGTTGGTGAAAGGGCCCGACTTGAGTCTCGCGCATCACGTTCTGTAATCTCGATTTTCATCTTTTCTTTCAATGACTTATATTCGGGTATGGACAACTCTCGATCCCCTACCATCTGCCTAATACGGCGTTCGATGCGTAGCTCCGGCGCAACCTTTAAGAAAAATTTAAGCTTAGCATCGGGGAAAACTACGCTACCCATATCCCTGCCTTCGGCTACTATGTCGAATCCGGGCATTATTTCCCGCTGCGGAGCAAGCAGCGCCTGACGAACCTCCGGCAGCGCAGAAACGATCGAAGTCAGTTCAGAGATCTGAGGTGTATAGATCTCCTCATCTACAGCGACATCATCAATACATAGCTCAGTAATACCTGATTTATAAAGCAGTTCAATGCGATGATGATTAAGTAGCCTAGAGATCTCCTCTCCATTTCGGTAATTAGTAATACCTGCACGTTTTACCAAGAGCGCTAGCGCACGGTAGAATCCGCCTGAGCTAAATGGCACCCAATCAAGCTTTACGGCCAATGCCTTCGCTATGCTACTTTTTCCGGAGCCAGCGAGGCCGTCGATAGTTAACACTCTACGGGTCATTAGGAAAGAGTAGGGTCGATCGGCGCATATGTCAATTCTGATACATACAATGCAAATTATGCGTAATTAGGCATTCTGCTGCTTACTACTCAAACAGTACTTTCTATTTAGACCGTAAGAATATCTCTTAATTTAAAAACCTAAGATTAAATTCTATGCGTAAAAACAAATAGTTATCTTCGTAGACATCTATCAGTGTAATGCAGGCACACCTCTTGCGTAGTTAGTTGCTCCGGGATCTTAAGAATTATAGGCGAATGCCGAAATATTAGGCACACAGCACTTTTTCTAGATAGAGGTCCAATAGCAGTAGTCGAGAGGTAATTTAATGTTGAATAGCTCTGATACGATCCTAAATACCCAAAGGAGCTTAGTTAGAGTTCCTGGATTTACCCTACTAGAGGTAGTTGTGGTTCTTCTAATTATGTCAACTATTTCAGCTATCGGAGTTTCACAGCTTGCAGAGCTTCAGAGTTCATTTGCGCGCAACAGCGCTCGACGGGAGTTTCTTCACGATTTAATGCGAACTAAGAACGAGGCACTATCCGCTGGAGCGCGTGCCATTATTCAAGTCGCTGCGGATGGCATGAGCTATGATGTTGGGCTTGATTATTTACCATTTAGTAATCCAGCAGTAAGTGAACGTGCACTATTTAAAAGAGATTTGGGTCTTGGAGTCAGCATGAGCACAAATCAAACAATAGTTTTCGATTCGCGCGGATTCCTTGTTAACAGCAGCGGTGCTATCACATCGACCAACGTCTCCTTCTTAAATAACGGCAGCAGCTACTATAGCGCAACAATTTACCCAACCGGAGTTATGCAGTGAAGAAAGATGCGGGCTTCTCATTGTTGGAGGTATTGGTAGCAATGATGCTGCTTGCCGTGATCGGCCTAGCTGTTGCCTACAACACTGTACGCTCATATAGCTTAATGAAGCGTGGACTACGACATTCCTACGCTACCCAGCTCGCACTCGACAAATTAGAGGAGCTTGAGGCGATTAGTCCGATAAATCTTACGTCCGCTAACAATAGCACCGAATCAGCAGTTTCAATCAATAATGTATTTTTTACTCGTACGGTGAGCATAACTGTTAACGCCGATAGCTCTCGCACAGTTATTGTGACGGTTATGCCGAACGAGGTAGGCGTAGGGGGCATCACCTCCTACACCTCTAATATGCCGTTATGGGCTAATTCATGATCATGAAGAATTTCTTTAGGCGCTACGGCGCACAAAATGGTGAAACTTTACTTGGCTTGCTAGCGGGGCTGACGCTAGGGACAGTTGTACTTACAGCGGCAGTAAGTAACTTTATGCAGGCCTCCCGTATGGCGAAAGATCATGAAACTATCAATCAGGCGCAGACTCAGGCTAATACCTTAGTCGACCTCATGGCATTTGAGCTTAGAATGATCGGCTCAGGAATGCCCATTGCCCAAGGGAATTTTCAGATTACAGACGCAACTCTAGGCACTGCAGTACTGCCGATTTTACTGACTGCAACTGCAACACAGATTCCGTTCCGATTAAATGAGACAGGGGACATAGCAGTATTAACGGCGAACTATACACCAGCTGTAGGTTCTCTTCAATTTGCTGTAAATAGCATCATTAACTTTGCTGTAGGAAACACTGTGTATCTCTCAGATATGACCAGTACCGGAAACGATGGGATGCAAGGGACAATAGCATCTATAGTAGGCACAAATATTACTGTTGAAGCAGGCTACGTAGCAAATGCCGGAGCAACTTTCGATTCAGGAAATACTGTCGAAAGAGTGACTCTGGTTACATATAATTCACCTATCGATTGGAGCGGCGTTACCCGTAACGATGGCAGTGGAGCGATCGTCTTAGCGCCTAACAGCACATTTACATTAGCATATCGGGATTCCGCCGGAGCTACTATTGCGTTACCACTGACAGCTGACTCCATACAAAACACCCTAGCATCGATTAACGTTACTGTTTATGTGCGCGGGGACAAACCTCTTTTTGATGGTGGCACTTATACTGCTCAAGCATCGCATACTGTAGCACTTAGAAATTTAAATCTTATCCGATAGGAGGATTGATATATGAGAAGTAATTTTAGGAATCGGGCGCAAAAGGGCCATATCTTAGTTGGTGTATTAATACTCTTGGCTATTTCAGCATTAATAATCGCGAGCTCTCTGCAGCAAACATCCGCAAGTGCACGTACGACCTTAGCCAATAAGGTAAGATCCCGCAACTACTACAACGCGGAGGAGAGCTTAGGTCTAGCCCTCTCCTGGCTAAGAAACAATTCTACCGGTATGGCATTAATGTTTAGTCGTGCGAATTTTTATACCTTATTTGACCGCACTACTCCGACTGTTGGAAGCAATGACGCCTCTATTTTTACTGTACCAACAAAGGTAAAGGTACAGGGCACCACAAATTCTGCTGTTTTGGTTAGTAATAACGGCTTAGCAACTGCAAACTTTCCAAACTCGACTGATACTATGACCGGAACAAGTTTCGATCCTGATATCCAATTTGCAGCTAATTCATTCGCTAAGAACATGGTACGCATCACCCTAGTTGATGCTATACCGCTTGATTCTACTAAGGACTATGGCGATCCGGATGCTGGCAATGCAGCACCTGCTACTGACTTTAATCCGGTCTATAGAGTAGATGCGATGAAGAGTCTGACTGGTGGCTCACATGTCTTAGGCTATCTGTTTGGATCATTAGTACTAGATGTGGGTGTTGGGTTCTATGGAAAAAACCTTCTAGATCTACGACAGAGCTGTGATTCTTATATCTCAAACAATGGTGCATACACATCGGGAAACAAACGTGCTAATTGCACTGTTGGATCAAATAGCACCCTGGAGATTCATCAAAATGAGCAGGTCTACGGCACAGCTCGTACTAACGGTTCAATCAATACTACTAGTCCTTACGGCGGTCCGATCTGCTCAGATTTTATAAGCGGTTGCCCAAATCATGGATCAAGCTGTCAAGGCGCTAGCTGCAATGTATCAGGACTACCAACCTATAGTAGTTGGACTACATACTGCCCTACAGATCAAGGGAACTTAACAATTTCATCAAACAGCACTCTCACTATACCAGGTAATGCACCAAGTCAGAAATGTTGGAATACCGTTACAGTAAATAATAATAGAACCCTAACCTTACGTAGTACTGATTATTCATACTACTTTAAGACTCTATCACTCTCAAATAATTCAGTGGTCAATTTTTCACCGAACCCTGCCACCGGCACAATTAATATATACGTGGAAACAATTACCGGAGATACCTTTAATGGCAATCAGGTCTTTAATATCAACAATAAACCGTATCAGCTGCGCATACACTACCTTGGAGCAAACGCCTTAACTTTGAACGGAAACGCTGCTATGAGTGCTTTTCTAGTAGCTCCCTATGCCACTGTAAATGTTCAGGGAAATTTTACCTATAATGGTGGCATTAAGGCACTCTCACTTTCTGCAACAGGTAGTGGTGACCTTCACTATGACGAATCAGGAGATATCACTACAATCTCAGATGTAAGTTATAAATTAAAGGATATGCAGCAAAGATACCGTTAAATTTTAATGGAGGAAATATGAAAAAAATAACTTTACTACTATTATCAATTCTTATTAGTGCTCTACCTGTGTTTGCTGATCTGGTTGAGGAGGAGCCAGACTTTACAGATAATACAGCGGCGCTAGGCACCGGTGACAACTATGCTGACACAGAAAATGAGAATGGAGAAGCAGTTGGAACCAAGGAGGGCGAAGTTACTCTACTTAGAACAGTAGAAGGTTTTGACGTATATTCCGGCCTAAACAAGGTTGAAGCCATTCCAACAGGATCTGATGGTTGGGTTGGACAGATTGTAGATGAGACTGAAAATGTTCTTTTTACCCCTGCCGGTCGTCCGCAGCTTGATTGTCCAGCACAGGACGTGGCTAACTGGTACGGACCTTGTAAGGCCGTGCAACAGGATTCATAATCCTAGTGCTTCGCCAAATAAGTTTTTTCACGTATAGCGCGCAGCGTTGCCCCAG
>CAZKXU010000057.1:0-22027 GCA_964556665.1 uncultured Bdellovibrionales bacterium
TTAAGCCATTCGAGGAGGATTTTGAGCAAGGATGGTCAAAATCCGACAGACAAAATAACGCTTCGTTATTTTGTCATTCACTATAAATGCTCCACTTGTAGGGTTAGAATTTAACAAGGTTATCTGTTAAAGTTGTGATGTGGATTTCAAAGTGAACCCTCACATCTCAGATAGCATTCCGAATTGGTTTTTTCGGCTACGCTGGTTTTCTTTAGCCGGCCAACTCATAGTACTATGCGCCGCGCAATTTATTCTTAAACTTACTCTTCCAGTTATTCCAATTCTGGTGTTGCTTATTTTAATTCCACTCTCCAGTTTAGTCGGCAACATGCTTGTTAAAAAGGGGAGGCCGCTCAAACAGATTACAGCTGCTCTACTTCTATTAGACACCTCTTTACTCACTGCACTGTTAATGTTGACTGGAGGGCCCACAAATCCTTTTAGTATAGTCTATTTTCTGCATGTAGTTTTAGCAGCTATACTATTAGGGGAAGGATGGTCTTGGGGCATCGCTACACTGTCAGCAGTCTGCTTTGCCTCTCTTTTTATTTTCTCGTTGCCAATTCCAGAATGGGCAGATCATGGCGCGCATAGTGGGCTCTCTAACCATCTGCATGGTATGTTAGTTTCCTATGTCGCCGTTTCCTTTTTGGCGGCATATTTCGTCAACAGAATCTTAGAGCAACTGCGTACTCAACGTGAAAAAATAAATCAATTAAGTCTGATCAATGCCAAGCAACAACGTTTGGCTGCCATGACTTCATTGGCTGCTGGTGCAGCACACGAGTTAAGTACACCACTTGGAACTATGACATTAATTTGTGGCGAATTACAAATCGCTCTAGCCAAGCATAATTTAGATCAGGAAATTATTAGCGATCTTAAATTAATGCAACACGAACTTAAGCGTAGCAAGGGTATTTTACAAAACCTAATTGAGCGATCTGGTGGAATAAGCGGTGAGTCTCCCTCGGATTTTGCACTGCTAGATCTTTTGAGCCAAATTATACACGAGTTAAAACGTTACCAAGTTCCTATAATAGTAGAGTCAGGTAGTGGCATTGGTGCTATTAAAACTTACCGTGAAGCACTATACCAAGCACTGAGGAACTTGATAAAAAATAGTGTGGAAGCCTCTTTATCTGATTTACAAACGGTTTATATATACATCAACATTGAACAGGAGAGACTCAATGTCACGATTAAGGACCAGGGTGAGGGGATTGCGGCAGTTCTGCTCCCTCACCTTGGCGAACCATTTTGTTCATCCAAAAAGTCTCACGGAGGTCTTGGACTTGGGGTATATCTGGCAAAATTAACAGCAGAGCAACTGGGTGGTACTCTGCGCTTTGAATCTGCACCTAATCAAGGTACCACAAGCTACTTCAGCATTCCTATTAACCTTCACAGTATCATGGAGCGTAAGGTCGCATGATAAATACGAAATGTCTAATTGTTGAAGATGATGATCTCTATAGAGCTAGGCTTGCAAGAGCTCTTAACCAGCGCGGGCTCTCTTGCCTTGAGGCACATAACTGCTCTGAAGCGCTGCTGCATGCTAAAGCCGCCAACCCCAGTCATGCAATTGTTGATTTGCGCATAGGCAATGAAAATGGGCTGACATTAATTAGAGAGCTTTTCAAGGTAATTCCAGAGATTCGACTTATTATCTTAACCGGCTATGGCAGTATCGCCACCTCAGTTGAAGCACTCAAGCTCGGAGCGTTTTATTATCTAACTAAACCTGTGGATGCTAACCGTATTTATGATGCCCTCATGGGAGAGCTTGCAGTCCAGGCGGCGGAGCCTCCTTATACTCCTACACTAGAGCAGGTAGAATGGGATCATATTCAAAGAGTGGTTAATGATTGCAATGGAAATATTTCACACGCAGCAAAATCGCTCGGGATGCATCGCAGATCACTACAAAGAAAATTAGAGAAGAAGCCGCTTAGAATAGCATAAGACAAGTCTTGGCTATGGACAGCATTGAGGAGATTCGAAAATGCGATTCAAGCCCGCTGGTACTCGAAGTTTAGGGAGAGCATTACATTGTGGGTTACCGCGTAAAACCAAGAAAAACCAGGCGCCGCATACTGATACCAAGTACGATACCGATTGAGAACATAAAGGAAAGCATCGAGGATCCACCATAACTAAACAGCGGCAGGGGAATTCCAACTACAGGAAGTATGCCTAGCACCATTCCGATATTAACGGTTGCATGAAAAAATACTAAAGAAGCTATTCCAAGACTTACTAAGGATGCATAGAGGTCCTTACTTTTAAGTACTACTCTAAGAATACGGTACACTAATCCCATAAAGAGCAGGACTACAACAAAGGATCCTACAAACCCCCATTCTTCAGCTAGAACAGAAAATATGAAGTCGGTAGTATGCTCCGGCAGAAATTCTAACTGAGATTGTGTTCCTTGTAGAAAACCTTTACCCCAAAAGCCACCGGAGCCTACAGCTATTTTTGATTGAATTATATGGTAGCCACTGCCAAGCGGATCTGCATCCGGGTTTATCAAGGTAAGTATGCGACGCTGCTGATAGGGATGTAAGAGGTGCCAAGCCGGGAATAGAGCTCCTAGTATCGCAGTTACCATAATTATCAGAGCTTTTGGTCTTATACCCACAAATGCCACCATTAAAAATCCTACTGCCCCGACACACAGTGCTGTTCCTAAATCGGGTTGACGCATAATTAACAGCATGGGTAATCCAAAAATAAGAAAAGGAGGGATTAATTGACGAAAGCCATATAACTCTCCTGCTCGAGGTGGATTCCTTGAAAGGTAGCGAGCTAATGCCAATATCATCCCCAATTTCATAGGCTCAGATGGTTGAAAGTTTAATCCGCCAAGTTGCAGCCAGCGGCGTGATCCATTTGAAACTATGCCAAACATTAATACTGCCAGTAGAGACAAAATTAGTAATATATAGATAAGGTAGGAAAGCTTAAGAAGTCGGTCAGAGGAGATCATCATGCCGATGAGCATCATGATAAGACCTAATCCCAAAAACATGGACTGCTTAACAAAAGCGTGACTTTGCACAACTATTCGTAGATAATCGAAGGTAAATGAAATCTTTTCCGGATCATAACCGGCGCTGTATAGTACAAGTAATCCAAAAAGCGGAATCGAAAGTGCAACTAAGAAAAGGCCCCAATCGAAATGGGCTAAAATGCGGCGATCAATGAGCATTAAAATACGCCTCCATTACCTGTTTAACTGGAGGAGCCGCGGCGACTCCTCCATGACCACCATTCTCAACTAACGCGACTACGAGAATCTCTGGTTTTTCAGCAGGCGCATATCCGAAAAACCAGGCGTGATCTTCATGATGCTCCCCTTTTCCAGCACCGAGTGAAACTACTTGGGCTGTTCCTGTTTTGCCGGCAACTTTTATCTCACGCCCTGTCTTATTAATATCGAGTTTCGAGCGTTGACCTGTTCCCTGCGGATCGTTGACTACCCCATACATCCCCTGTTTAACTGCTTCAATTATCTGCGGTTCAATATCGATACGACCTACCACAGCGGGCCCAAAATTTTCATCACTTATGCGCCCATCATTTGATTCAATTTTGCGGATTAAATATGGGCGAAGGACTTTGCCGCCGTTTATAACCGCGGCAATGCTACGCGCGAGCTGCAGCGGTGTCACTGTTACGGCTCCCTGACCTATTGCAACAGAAAGAGTTTCGCCAGGATACCATTTCTGATTTTCAGCATCCCGAAAGTACCGTTTTTTCCACTCTGTCGATGGGATTAGGCCGGGGCTCTCCTCTACTAGGTCTAGACCGGTCTCAATTCCAAGACCGTAACGTGTTGAGTAATCGTGTATACGATCCACTCCTAGACGTTGCCCCATAGTATAAAAATAAACATCACAGGACTGCACAATGGCGTCGTATAAATTTACATTACCATGACCAGCGCTTTTATGGCAGCGGAAGGTTCTAGATCCAAATTGTAGAAAACCTGGGCAGAATATGCGCTCATTTTTAGAGATAACGCCTTCGGCCATAGCGGCTATTGCCGTAAATATTTTAAAGGTAGATCCAGGAGGATACGCTCCTTGTGCAACCCTATTGTTCATTCTTTTCTCCGGTCCGCTAATAAGATCGCGCCACTGCTCGGTTGAAACCTCTGAGGTGAAAATATTAGGATCGAAAGCAGGCTCTGAAAGCATGGCTAAGATCTCTCCGCTGTTTACCGCCATTGCAACTATTGCACCCTTCTTGCCACGTAAGGCTTCAAAGGCTGCGTTTTGTAGTCTTAGATCTACTGTTAGATATAAATTATTTCCAGCTACCTCCGGCTCGAAATATGACTCACCAATTCTATTACCACGTGCGTTCACAATCACAGCCTGAACTCCACGCTTCCCCTGTAAAAAACGCTCCCACTTTGCTTCAATCCCATACTGTCCAATAACATCCCCTTGCATATAACCGGCATAGACAGATTTCTCGATCTGATCCTTTGTGATCTCCCTGATATAACCTAGAAGATGACCAGCAGCTTCTCCATAAACGTAGTTTCTGGCGGGGTTAACGTTGATTACTATGCCAGGTAGCTCATGGCGATGAGCCGTGACGCGAGCAACAACATCACGCGAGACATCTTTCAAGATAAGTTTGGGTTCAAAGCGCCGTCTCTTTTTTTGATTACTAATTTTGTTTACGATTTTTTCCGTATCTTCTCCCAGGATCTTTGCTAGGTGACGCAGTGTCTCTTCAGGATGCGGAGAGTCTTCACTTACCAAATCAACATTGAAAGAGGGGCGATTTTTAGCCACAACGTTGCCATTGCGATCATAGATCATACCGCGTGGTGCTGGTACAAATACGGTACGCAGTCTATTATTTTCACTCTGGCTTCTAAAAAAATCAGCCTGTAAAAGCTGCAAATAACCAAGGCGCACAATTAGAAAGAAAAATACAGCGCCGACTAGAATAAGGGCTAGGTTTATACGTGGCTGTATATTAATGACGGGTTTATCAAATGTTGACATTTAAATATTCTGAATCTTTACTCTTACCAAAACAGAATCTAAACAGACTAAATAGTACTGGGGCTACTAGGGCCGACAGAATAGCCTCAATTATAGCTATTGTTACAAGCTCTACGCCAACTGGTCGAAACTCGGAGATCAGAATCATATATACAATCTGATCGAGCATTGATGAGAATAATACTGCTACCATCGCGGCAAAACCTGAATGAACGAATATTCTCTGTGACAGCGCAGAGAATACTCCAAAGACTACTACCATGGCAGCTGCATTAGGACCTAGTAGTACACCTGTATAAAGATCCAGCTCTAGTCCAAGCAAGAAGGCCATAAATGCCCCTAATGGAGTAACGTCATAGAAGGAGAGAAAAACTACTAGCACTAATATTAAATTAGGTGAGACAAGGCTCGGGAATATAGCTTTAATCAAGCTGCCTTGAATAAAGATTGCCAATACTCCGATTGTCAGTATCAATAATATTTTTTTCGCGGTTTCCATCTTAGTTGCTAACCCTTGAAGTAACTACCAAAACATTTTCAAGCTTTGCAAAATTTACAGAAGGAGCTAGCTCCACATCCTGGAAGAGCGCATTTTTTTCATTTCTAATATTTGACACTACACCAAGCAGGAGCCCTTTGGGGAATACGCCATCCATTCCGGATGTGATGACGGTGTCACCAATTTTAATATCTTCTTCACGTTGTACAAAGCTCAATCTGCAGCGTTGCGAGCCCATTCCCTCGACTACTCCACGTGCGCGACTACGTTGTATAATTGCGTCAACTCCGCTGGCGCTATCAGTAATAAGCAGTGACTGTGATGTGTTGGGTGAGGTTGCGATAATCTGACCGACGACTCCGTTGCCTTCAACAACCGGCATATTTACTGCTAAGTTATTAGAGCTTCCTTTATCGATAATCACGGTTTGTACCCAATTTGATGGATCGCGCCCAATCACTGTGGCTCCAACGCCAGCCAGTCCGGATTGTTTTGTTATTTCAAGGAGCGCGGTTAGTCTTTTATTCTCACTCGCATGTTCTAAAAGTTGAGCATTCTCGGCTTGTAAGGCACGCAGTCTCTCTTCTAGTTTGTATGATTCTTCACGCGCATTAATTAAATCGACATATCCGTTCCATAAAGAGGAAAGGGCACTGCGCAGGCCACTGTTTAGGATCTGAAAAGGGGCGATAATTTGTAAAGCCGCAGCTGATCCGACCCTAGCTACAGAGGGGTTTCTCGCGCTAAAGGCGGTCAGGAATAGAGCTAAACAGAAGAGGCCGAAGGAAGTTCCTGCTACCTTGGCACGTCTATTAACAGAGAGCAGCATAGTAGAGAGGTGTTAATGAACTACCACGTCTTTAAGTAGTTCGAGTTTGTCAAGAACAGAGCCGGAGCCCAATACTACAGCCGAAAGAGGATCGTCAACTAATACAACAGGCAAACCAGTTTCGCTCGCAATAAGTTTATCTAAATTTCTTAGAAGAGATCCGCCGCCGGCCATTGTGATACCTCGCTCGACAATATCAGAGGAAAGTTCCGGCGGAGTTTTCTCCAAAGCAGATCGTACTAGATCAATTATTTGATTAACCGGCTCGGCCAAAGCTTCTCTAATCTCATCTTCATTCACGGTAATGGCACGAGGAACTCCTAGCACCAAGTCTCTGCCCTTAACCTCAATGGCAAGATTTTCGCCGGTAGGGGAGGCTGATCCAATCGCTATTTTAATCTGCTCAGCTGTTGTTTCACCAATGAGGACATTATATCTTCTCTTTACGTAATGGGTGATGGCTTCATCCATCTTGTCGCCTGCTACTCGGATAGAGCGGGAATGTACGATCCCCTTTAAGGAAATGATTGCAATTTCAGTAGTACCTCCTCCGATATCGAGAATTATACTGCCACAGGCTTCTGTAACAGGAAGGCCGGCGCCGATGGCGGCCGCCATCGGCTCCTCGATTAGGTAGACTTCTCGTGCCCCGGCAGACTCTGCTGATTCCTTAACAGCTCGTTTCTCTACCTCGGTGATTCCATGTGGTACGCTAATTATAATACGTGGACGAACCAAGGTGCGGCGGTTGTGAACTTTACGGATAAAGTACCTAAGCATCTCCTGGGTTATATCAAAGTCAGCAATTACACCATCTTTCAGCGGGCGTACTGCGGTGATGCTGCCAGGCGTGCGGCCAAGCATAGTTTTTGCCTCGGCTCCGATAGCAACAACCTTGCGACGGCCCGTGTTGGTATCATTTTGAACTGCGACGACTGATGGCTCATTACAAACTACACCGAGACCTTTAACATATATAAGTGTATTAGCAGTTCCGAGATCAATTGCTAAGTCATTGGAAAACATCCCCAAGACAGAGTTGAAAATCATAATGCTACCTCGATATTTTCTGCTTTTGACGAAATGCCAAGCTCTTCAATTTTTTTTGATAAAAATGTGATCTGATCATTTTGCGGCATGCGCGAGTCTAAAATGATAAGTTTCTGTTCCTCGGCTCTACAGGAGCCACTAATAGCACGCCAACCAGGACCAGCTTTAAGTTTTTCACGTCTTACAGAATAGCCGGCCGCAGCCAGGGTGGAGGATAACTCTTTAAAAAGACTCTCTTTTTTGGGGTCGTAGGCCTCTTTGCTGCTTATCTTATTGCGTTTTGTTACTGACATAACGGGTCTCAACCACTTGTGTTTTAACTGAAATTTGCTACCATGCAGGTTCGATTTTTTTTGAGAGATAATTCTATCGGTTTGAGGGGTATTTTGCAATGACGGTTTCAGCAGCACATTTAGTTGGAAATTTAGAGAGTGGTCTTCTTCGCAAGGGGATTCCTGACTTTAAAGCAGGGGATACTGTGAAGGTCTTTGCCCGCATCGTTGAGGGCGAGAAGGAGCGTGTTCAGCTTTTTGAAGGAGTTGTAATTAGCCGTTGTAACGGTAATCGCCCTACTGGCACATTCACTGTGCGCAAGATCTCTTTTAACGTAGGAGTTGAGAGAACATTTCAGCTCTATTCGCCACGTGTTGAAAAGATTGAGGTCGTTAGCCGAGGGCGTGTAAGAAGGGCAAAGCTTTTTTATCTACGCCCATTGCGCGGTAAAAAAACCAAGATTGAGTCCTTGTGGAATGATGGTGCTGAAGCAGCAGAGGTAGCCAAGGCCAAGGTAGAAGCTGTATAGCTGTCTGGAAGGCCTCCCACAGCATTGCCTATCTTAGTGCACTCGTGGCTCCGTGCTTTCTATAGAAGAATCTTTAACATCTGTCTTTTTATCAGCCTTAGTTAGCGATACAACTGAGCTTTTTGAGGTCATGCTGCTCTGCCCGTTAAATCTCGCGCCATCTTCTATAGTTAGTAAGGAAGTGGTTATTGTTCCATTCATTTCGCCACCAGATAATATCTCGACACGCTCAGAAGCCTTGACCGTTCCTTTAACTTTTCCCATTATGACTAGGCTCTGTACCTCGATATCAGCATCAACGCGCCCGCTTTCACCAACAATTACTGCTTTAGTTGAGTAGATCTCGCCGCTTAGCTGACCATCGATACAAACTGGTGTATCAAAACTGAGCTTCCCTTGAATTATAGTGCCAGCGCCGAGTGCGGAACGTGCTTTACCAAAGCGATCATCTATCGTCGATTTGAGATCGACCGGTGCTGTGCTGGATTGAGCTTGCTGAGTGACAGGGGCTGGCAGTTCAGGGCTCTTAAAAATAGCTCCATGAGTTGGAGATTCTCCAGTACCTACTCCCACTACACCTTCTTCATCATCTTTTTTTCCCCAGAACACAATCCCTCCGTTTTTTTCAAACAATGTTGCCTTTAGTTTTTGCCTACTGCGTATATTAAGATACATTTTCCTTATTATTATTTCCAGATATATCGAAAAATATCCCCCGGATGGAAACTGCCTAATTGTTAGAATCCTGTTATCCTGCTAAATTAAGTCAACTTCTACCTGTTCTCGCATCTAATACCGTATGGGGGGTCCTCTGTTTGTTATACGTATATTGAAATATAAAACAACTTTACGTTGTTTTGTATTTTCCTTCATATTTATACTTATTGGGCAGGCTAACCTAGTCTTGGCTGCTCCGTCTGAGTCGAGTCGCCGCAACGCCCCGATCGCCTATTTAAGTGATAAAAAAGGTAAATTAAATCTTCCAGTCAACCTAGGGCGTACCTATCCTTTGCCTGAACTGGAGAGGCTCAGATTGAAACTTTCGCCGGATGGAGATCTGCAATTAAATACGGTTCCAACATTCAGCACAAAGTTTGGTGAGCAATATGCCGCGCTTTCTCAGGTGGGAGACTATGTCTTTCTTAGCGTCGATCCAAGGCTTCAGGAGTTTAGTGAACGTGCTTTGAAAAGTGTAAGTTCTCCATATGTCGCATTAGTAGCAGTTGATCCGCGCAGCGGTAAGATCCTGGCAATGACAGAGCGTGCTCCAAATAATGAATCCCTACTTAACCATGCACGTTTTCCCGCTGCATCTTTATTCAAAGTGGTTACCTCTGCCGCAGCGCTTGAGCAGGGAGAGCTTGAGCCTGACACGATGATTCCGTTTCGTGGTGGGGTCTATACCCTTAATCAGTGGAATTATCGCCCAAATTTAAGGCTCGATAAGCGTCGGCTTTCAGTTAGTGAAGCTTTGGGACGTTCGTGTAACCCGGTATTCGGAAGGATCGCTCTTAAATATTTAAGTCCACATATCTTGAATTCCTACGCACTTAATTTCGGATTTAATACCGATCTGCAGAGCGATCTTCCACTTCCAGAAAGTGATGCTGAAATTCCAGTTGATGATTACGGCTTAAGTCGTACAGCTGCCGGATTTGGTGATGTCTATATTAGTCCGATCCACGCTGCTAGTCTTATGGCAGGTATAGCAAACGGGGGACTACTTTCACGGCCGTATATTTTAGAGAAAATTGTGAATCAGGATGGCTTTACTTTTTACCAGGCACATAAGCGTACGGTTAAGCGTATGATGGACCCGGAAACTGCAGCCACTCTTCTTTCGATGATGGAGTCGACTACAACAGTCGGGACTTCACGCAAAGAGTTTTATAGAGGTTCACGACCGGTATTACCAGGAATCAGTGTGGCCGCAAAAACGGGGACACTGAGAGGTCAAGATCCGGTCGGCATCAACAACTGGTTTATTGCTGCTGCGCCTTTGGAGAATCCAGAGATCGCACTTGCTGTTGTTGTTGTAAATCCAACTATCTCTACTAGTAAAGCTTCCCGGATCGGACGGATGGTGATTCAGGAGTATTTGCAGCGCCGTACTTAAGTATATTTTCCAATCAAAAAAAGTGTTTAATATCAAGCACTTATGTCGATATTGCGCACCTGGAAGTGCTAATGTCTATCCACGCTCTATCCGATAATAATAAACAGGGAAGTTTAGTAGAGACTTAGTAATTACTCATTCAACTCAGGGTCTGTGCGAGTGCGGCTCGCACCCTGGGGCAGCCGCGACTCGACTGAGCTCGCCGAAGTCTGGTTGCCCCTACGGTCTTACCCACACTTTTTGAGCAATTACTAGACTTAGGGAATTTCAGCTATGGATTTTGCGGACCGCGCATCTGTTAGGATATTACTTGTAGATGACATGCCAAATTCACGCCAGGTATTGCGTGAGATGTTATTTGCTAGTGGCTTCCAACATGTAACAGAGGCAGTAAACGGGGCAGTCGCATTAGATTTACTTAGACGTCAGGATTTTACCCTTGTAATCTCAGATTGGTATATGCCGACCATGGCCGGTGTCGAGCTAGTTAAGCAGATCAGGCTCGATCGTCGGTTACAGAACATGCCCTTTATCATGGTGACCTCAGCAAGTGATAAGGAGAATGTTGTAGAGGCGGTAAAGTCAGGTGTCTCTGACTATATAGTAAAACCGTGCTCGCAGGAGATGATAGAAAGAAAAATTACCCTGGTCATGAGCCGCGCAAAGCCTACTCAGGCTCCGAAGACTCCCGCAGAATGCCAGGAGATTCATCAGGCTTTTACAGATACAAAAGAAACCTTAAAACTTTCAAAAATTGCTAATCAACAGGTCTCCCAGGCCAAAGATAAGATTTTTGAACTTATGAGTACTGAATTGCCTGTTCCGGTTAATTCGGTAATGGGTATTTTGCAGGAGCTGCTGCAGCAGGAGAAGGACGAGGGTAAGCGTAAGCTTCTAGCAACTGCATTTGAATCTAGTAATCAGGTACTTTCTCTCGTAAATGATTTCATTGAATTAGCGCAGTTGGAAAGCGGTTCTGCCCCTAAGCCAATTACTGCAAAACCAGCAGCCAATGATAAGGCTCCAAAGCCTAAGGAGGCGCCAGTCGGCTCTCTACGAGTCTTAGTTGTTGATGATGTAATGTTAAATCGCACCCTGGTGGAAGGCTTGCTTAAATCAAAAGGTCATAAGCTAAGCTTTGCAACAAACGGACTGGAGGCATTAACAGCGGTTGAACAGAGCGGTTACTTTAATAAGGGTCCACGCCCTTTCGATCTGATCTTAATGGATATGGAGATGCCGGTTATGGATGGCGTCCAGGCTACAAAAAAGATTAGGGAAAGAGAGGCGGCTTTCGGAGAAACTGACACTACCACCCGAATTCCAATTGTTGGTTTAAGCGTGCACTCCTATCGTGAAGCGGCTAACTTAGTAGCCGAAGCGGGTATGGATGAGTATCTGATGAAACCAGTAAACCCAGTTCGGCTGAATGAGGTAATACGAACAATAAGTGGCAATCTAAAGATTGGACCTGCTGTAGCAGCTGCTGTTACGCCTACTGCGACTACAACAGTTATTAAGACTGGACTAGATCTACTTGGGGAGCGGCTAGATCATCATTTGCAAGGGATTAAGACAGAGATAGTAGAGCTACACTCAAATCCAGCTGTGAAAGTTCTGGATTGGGAGAATCTTTTTCAGGCGCATGGGAAAAATGAGCGTGTTATTACTGCAATACTTAAATGCTTTGTTGATGAGATGGGCAAGCTCTCAAAGCAGCTCGATTATGCTTACTCTAACGGGGATAATACTAGTCTGAAGCAGTTTGCACACTCAGCTAATGGCTCCGCTGCTATAGTCTCAGCGCAATGCATCCATGACCTAGCCTTGGACCTGGAGGTAGCTGTAAATAAATCTAAATCAGAGGAGATCGCAGCGATAATGCCTAAACTTCTTAGAGCGATGGAGCTAAGCGGGCGGGTAGTTAATGATGCGCTCCAGTAATGCCAGGGCTCGATATATGGCCAATCGGCCGCCATTGTACGCATGGATAATCGTCAGTGTATGGAGTCCGGCCTCACTGTGATTGTTCGTTAATGCAACTCTCAACTAAAAAACGTGCATAACATGTTAGTAGTATAGATTATATTAGCTACTGCATAATTATTATACGTTTTAAATTAAATTTAGTAATAGATGTTTGAACCTAAAAGAAAACCTGGAGAGCGTATCCTTGGCGAAAAGCTTAGCGATTCACTTTTTGGTGGGTTAAAGCCTGTTGCCCGTAATCGTCCAGGTGGAGATGAGGATGGCGGTGGAGGAAATGAGTATTTAAGGGGTGAAAGACGGCGGCATGTTACAGAACAAGTAACAGCAATAGTGCTACGTTGTGAAAATAATTTTTGGCTGAGCAGGATTCTTGGAGAAGATCTTACATCAGGAACAAGGTTCAATCTGCCACTTCCAGAACAGGCAATTAACGATCTTAAATTCTTGTGGAATGCTAGTAAGTGCACAGACTATTTTCCTGGTACCAGAGCTGCACTCAAGCTGCTCTGTATTAAGGCGGTTAAATCTCTCTTTGCTGAACTAGGCCTTGGAGAAGGCTACTCTGCAGCAAAAGCTCACGCACTGATAGGTGCCTGGCATCAAAATAGATTTACAATAAGGGATATTGTTTTAGCGGGAGCATTAACTACTCAGGCTGTAATGACACTTAAAGTAGCAAGAATGATGCTGCATAATAATAATTTCATACCTGAACTTCTGAGTGATTACCCTAAAGTATTAAAAGGTAATTATATGTCCTGGAATATACCCTCACAATTTGATGCGGTTGAGGATATTTTAGATAGTACAAGAGATGGCGCTAAGGGTGAGCTTAGGCTTTCTACTGATCAGAAAATAGAGGTAGTTGGTAATGTTGATGCAGCTACTATAACCCGATTAACTAATGGGCTAAAATCTGCAATTGCTGAATGTAAAGAAGGTGTGACCTCGATTGGTGCGGGACTGCTAGGTGGTATTCACAGTTTTGAAAAGTTAGCAGAATCTCCTATTGATATTACCTCGATTGCTATTGCAGAGGATCTAGGTAGTCTTGTGCCTGATAATCCAGCTGATTTTCAGGGGAAAGAGATAGTTGCATACACCTCAAATTTAAAGGGGGAGATTTTAATTAGGAGGTCTGTCTTAACTACAGATGAAAGTATAAAAGCCACTTTTATTGCGCTTCTAAGAGTCGAAAGAGAGTGGCTTACTGATTGGGCTAATGATCACTCCCCTCCTGCAGTTGGCATTGAGGAATCTGAATTGCAACCAAAAGATCTCGATTTTAAGCCGATGTATCCTGTGGTTCTTGGTGAATAAGAGTTGCATTTTACTGGGACCGCGGGCATATTGCCCGCTTTTGTAATTGCAGCTTCACACAGCGGACAGGATGTCCGCGGTCCCAGTACTAAGCACTGCCCGTTAGTGAAACGCGCAGCATTGTAAAATCATCCCAGAGGGCTAAGGGATGATCCTCTGCTTCGATACTAAAATTTGCACGTAATAATGAAAAGGCTGCAGCGCTAAGTTTTTTTGCGGCAGCGTGTCCTGCTAGATCGCACTGTGATAAGTCTTCTGTAAAAACAAGACTGGTGTCGTGTGCTAAATCGAAAGTCCCACTACTATGCTCATTCAGTAAAGATTTTAAACCTGCTGCATTTTTTCTCCATGCTTTAATTAGAAAATCTTTTAAATTCGTACGTAGTTTCACTAAATCTTCCCCTTCAAGCAGCGCTTGTAGTGCTGAGTAATTAACCCCAGAGCTATTTTTCTTGGCAGTCATAACCTTCTCCCCTTTGCCCTCTGCATGAAAAAACTCAAAAATCCGCTGATATGCTTCATCTTCCTTCTCACATAAGCCAGTTGCCCAATATGGAATCTTATCAATTTCCTGAATATCCTTATCTTCCACTACCGTAAGTATCTTAAGTACTTCATCTATCCTATGCCCTAAGTTCCTTGCAACTGCACCTAACTTATACAGCATAGCCGGTGACTTTAATGCGGCACCAGGATCTTGAGCGCCATCAATCAATTTACGAACTGGAAAGCTATCCATATCGCAAAGATCGGTATGCTTGGCTCCATCACTAAGTAGCTTAACTGAATCTTTAAATAATTCAGAGGTTGATCCATGTTTACAGATGTAAAATGCAAGTGACTTTTTACAGGTTGGTTTTCTGGAGATGGCTCTTAGCCTCTCTGCTCCTTCACTTTGATCATGTTCAATAAGTTGAACTACTGCGGCTACTATAGCGTGACTAAGTAGTGGTGGAGCTGAACTGGCTTCCAATGCACTTCCTGTTTGACACCTATGCAAAGTACCATTAATTTCAAAAAAGCCATCACCTACTGCTATTAGTATGCTGTCCTGCTCTCTAAAAATACCAATCTGTAAGGTTGCACTAAGAATATTATTAAGCAGCACAAAGGGATGTAGATGTAAATGATCAGCTAGATCGAGAATCGCCTTACAAAGTTCATAGTGGAGTCTACCTAGAAATTTTTTATTTAGTAGGCCATGTTCATTACAGTTAGATCGATCTTTAAGTAGATCATCTATAATAATCTGAGCAGCATCAACCAAAAATCGCGCACCGAGGGCTGCTCCTTTGACTACTGTAACTCCATCTGATAATGCTGCTACTATAAACCTCTTAACTGGCTCGACCTTAATAGCGGCATAATCCTGGTTGGGGATTCCAATATCGTAGTGGTGATATCCCTGCTCAGAAACTATAGAACTTTGAGCAGCCGAGAGAATGCATCTTGGAAAAGTGTCTAATTTAGCAAGTGGCGGTACGCGACGTAGGTATTCGACTACTCCTTCTACAGCAGCAGCTTCAGACTGTACTCTTAAAACTCTAAGTAAGTCATCACGATTTGGAAGGATAACTCGACCACTATTTTGATCAGATAGAAACTCTTGCTCAGCATATGCCCTAATTTCATCAACCACTCCAAGTGCTAGAATTCTAGCAGTAGGGTTAAAATCTTGAGCTAAGGCCGTCATATAGTATAATTGTAACCTCTAGCCTGCGCTAAGCAAGTAGTAGGAGAGATAGTTTACTTAATCTCCATATCTGTTAGATTCTCGGTATGCCGCAACCTGCACTGAGAGCTATTGATACTGCACGTTCTACTCTGCGAATCATACCGGATGAGTCTTCTCTGCATGGCCATGGACCATTTTTAGAGGATAACAGTTGGCCATTAGGCCTTACTCAGCAGCAGCCACGCGCATTACGAGGACTTGCTAAGATTGTAAATGGGGGGCTTTGTCACCGTTGTGGGAGCTGTGTAGGTATCTGTCCGACTGGAGTACTGGGTCTAGATGACACTGCTTATCCAAAAGTGGTTGCTGCTTCTGCCTGCACAGACTGCGATCTTTGTGTAAAAGTCTGTCCTGGAGATGAATTTAAGTTCGATCTGCTTCATCAGAAACGGTTCGGAACGGCAGGTGATGCTGTGGCAACACACGGCAACTTTCTAGAAGGTATCGTCGCTCATGCTACAAATAGTGAGATTAGAGAGCACTCGACGAGTGGAGGTCTTGTAACCGCGATCCTACTTGACCTTCTTCGCCGCAAAGAGATTGATGGAGCAGTAACTATTGTCTCCGATGCGGATAAGCTTTGGAAAGGTAAGCCGGTAATAGCGCGTAGCGAGGCAGAGCTTAAAGCAGCTATGAAATCTAAATATGCCATCTCTCCTACTAATGCAGTTTTTGCAGAGATTTTAAAAATACCTGGACGCTACGCTCTGGTAGGGCTGCCCTGTCAAATTCATGGGTTTATAAAGGCTTGCGAACTTGATGCGC
This sequence comes from uncultured Bdellovibrionales bacterium, assembly GCA_964556665.1. Classification (GTDB taxonomy): domain Bacteria; phylum Bdellovibrionota_C; class UBA2361; order UBA2361; family CAZKXU01; genus CAZKXU01. Next base: position 16,136 of record CAZKXU010000057.1, read on the forward strand.
GGCTGCGTGAGCGGGTGGTGCTAACAATAGGACTTTTTTGTCATGCAGCTATTGAGCATGAGGCCTTTGAGGTAATTTGGAAAACTATTGGCAATAAGGCACCACAGGTTAAACGCTTCATCTCCCGAATCGGGAAACACCCAGGCACTCCGTATGTAGAATTTGAGGATAAGAGCATGCGGCCTGTCTATTTTCCTGAAAAAACCGGATACCGTCCCTCCTCGATAGAGATGATTAACATTCTGTATCGCCTTTTTACTCCGCAACGCTGTACCACCTGTTTTGATGCAAGTGCTGAGTTTGCTGATATCGCTGTCGGTGATCCCTGGATGGCTCCGCCCGAGAAAGACGTGAATTTTTATGATGGTTGGAGTTTTGCCTTAATTAGAAGTGAAAAGGCTAAGGAGCTTTGTGCTGACTTAGCAAGGCGCGGAGAGATCGTGAGTAAACCCGTGACGCGCAAGGAGGCATTAGCATGTAATCGTCTTATGGCTACAGAGAAGAGGTGGCGTGCTTTTCGCATGATCGAGACACAGAGGCGTCAGGGAAAGCCAATTCCAGAATATGGGATTGAAACACCCAAGCATGGTTTTGAACATTTTCTTAAGACCGAGCTGCATGTGCTAAGCCATATATTCTGTTTTTTGCCGGCGCTCCGTCCGGTCGTGCTGCGCTTTATGTTGTCGGATGGCGGGTATTGGCTGCTGTGGTTAAATCATAAACGTCGTGCCATCAGATTTTGGATAAGGGACACGAAGGCAATGCTGAAGCGAAAGATTGTAGGTCGAAGATAGGCTTTTTCAGTTACGGCTTGCCGTTCGGTAAACTTGGCAGGCAAGATCCTCAAACTGTTTTACCTTCTGCGAAATTTCGCCACCGTAGGTGACCCGTAAAAAAAGGTCAAACCAAAGAGATTTGCTAGCAGCTCGATTGCAGCAGAGATCACTACTACTCCTAAAACACGGTGAATCACCATAGGAAAGAAAAATTGATTGATTCGTTGCTCCAGTTTAAATCCATGCTTCTGAAACTCAGCTTCGATCTCATTATGAGTAAAAAGAGCATAATGTCTGGTATTGCCTTCAATCCGTTTTTTTAGAAAAAATAGTGAGGAGCTAATCGCGTTAAGACTTTGCCTGGTCGGATAATCTACAATTACGATCTCTTTCGAGACTCTACATAGTTCAGCGACTAGCGTTTGCCAACTCTCAGAATGAGGCAGGATGCGGAAGCAGGTTACAATATCATATGCGGCCTTCGGCACGGGTAAGGAGGTTAGCTCTCCAATCCTGTATTGTGCCAAGCCGGACTCAATATACGGCCAGGCCTGACCGAGAGCCGGTATTGAGCTTGCAAGAATCGTTACCTGTAGCTTTCTTTTAGCCAACACTGCTACTATCTGACCGTGGCCGCCGCCAACATCCAAAACTTTCAAACCTGACTGCGCTGCGGTGAACTTTCTTAAGAGCCGATCCTGTACACTTAAGAGCCATCTGCCGCCTCGACCTCTAAAACGCTCTGCATAATCATCGCCAGCTGACTCAAGATCTGGTTGATTAATTTCAGTAGTTCTTCGTAGTGAGGCGCTCATATTGCGGCAGCTTAAACAGGGGATAGACATTCGTGTAATTGCTCAAAATGTGTGGGTTAAATCGTAGGGGCAGCCAGCGGCTGCCCCAGGGTGCGTGCTGCGCTCGCACAGGCCCGGAGCTACTGAGTAATTACACAAAAGTTGCCTAAATCCCTAAAATATGTAGAATAACTTGAAATTTCCGTCTAAGGACATTTCACGTGACAACTATTATTGATGATGTTTCAAGAACTTTCAACGAATTTCTCCTACTTCCTGGATTGACCAAAAAGCAGGACCTGCCCTCTGCTGTTAGTCTTAAGACTCCGATTCAGCGATTCCATATAAAAGATGGACCAGGAGTCGTGCTCAACACTCCTTTGGTTTCAGCTGCGATGCAAGCAGTTTCAGGTTCAGAGCTAGCAATTGCCTTAGCACGCAAAGGCGGCGCTGCTTTTGTTTTCTGTTCGCAGTCAATTGAGTCACAGGTTGAGATGGTACGTAAGGTTAAGGAGCATAAAGCAGGCTTCGTTGACTCGGACTCTAATCTTTCCCCTAATGCGACATTGCGCGATGCTTTAAATCTGCGCAGCCGCACAGGTCATTCTACTATAGCTATTACAGAGGATGGTAAGCCTAATTCAAAATTGATAGGCCTTCTTACCTCCAAGGATTTCTGGGAATTTAAAGATGATCTTTCAAATCCTGTTAGTAAGCATCTTACTCCAATTCAGAATCTGGTACTAGCAGAGGAGGGGATTTCATTGCAGGATGCAACAGAAAAGCTTTGGAAGAACAAGAAAGAGTGCCTGCCGATTATTGATCGCAAAGGGAATCTTAAATACCTTGTTTTTAGGAAGGATTACTTTGATCACAAAACTAATCCGGATGAGCTAACCGATCAGCATAAGCAGCTTTTTGTTGGGGCGGCACTTAACACCTTTGATTATAAGGAGCGCGCCAAGGCGTTATTGGAGGCTGATGTCGATTGTCTCTGCTTAGACTCCTCGGATGGTTATACCGAATGGCAGGCAGATGCGGCACGTTGGCTACGCAAAGAGCATGGACAAAGACTTGTTCTCGGCGGTGGGAATGTTGTTACGAAAGAGGGATTCCGTTATTTAGTAGAAGAAGGCCAAGTTGATTTTGTAAAAATTGGAATAGGCGGTGGTTCAATCTGTATTACACGTGAGCAGAAGGGCATTGGACGAGGCCAGGCTTCAGCGTTGATGGAGATCGTAGCGGAAAGAGATAAGTATCTGAAGGAAACTGGAATCTATATTCCATTATGTTCTGACGGAGCGATTAATAATGACACCCATGTGATTATCGCTTTAGCGATGGGCGCTGATTTTGTGATGATGGGAAAATATTTTGCGCAAACCGAGGAGAGCCCAACAGCAAAAATTACTTATCGAGGCAGGCTGTACAAGCCGTATTGGGGAGAGGGGTCGAATCGCGCCAGAAATTGGCAGCGCTATAAGCAGTCGGATAAAGCAGGTTTGGTATTTGAGGAAGGGGTTGATGCGTATGTCCCTTACAGCGGACCTCTCTCAGATAAAGTAGATATCACAGTATCAAAATTAAAAAGCACGATGTGTAATGTTGGTGTGTTGAGTCTTAAAGATCTACACAAAGAGGCACGTCTCACCCGCGTATCGGAGATGACTATTGTTGAAAGTGGAACATCCTCAGTCGAGCAGCTAGATCGTGTCATGACGGAGGGTCAATAATGTGGAGCTCTGAGGCGATCCTAAACCGCTGTCGGATTTTGCAGGAGTTAGGTCTGTTCTCTGATTTTGGAGTTGGCTCTCGGCTTGGTCGGGGGTTTGCCGATCTTGGAGTAGAGGAGTTCATAGTTTTGCCAAACGATCGAATCTTATCTTTATTTACCGGAAGCATTGCACCTCTTAGCGAAGAGAATAGGCAACATCTTTTCTGGGTGCCATCAGTTGAGCAGTGTATCCACCGCATAGAGGAGCTTAATTACGATTTAACAAACTTAAGTTATGTAGATCGCCGTGTATGGCAATTAAGTCTTAATGCGGTTAATTCTTCAAAGAAGATCAACGTTGAAAACTTTACCGTCGAAGAGGTCCTCTTGGACGGCTTAATCGCGGTTTTAAAGAGCAAAGCATGAAAAGAGTCGGATCGTCAGCGGAGCTTAGGTTGCTTAGCAGCGAGGAGGTAGGAACCTATGTAGCCGATCGTGAGATTGTTCATATTACACCGCAGCTCGTGGTTGGCGGAGAAGCGCTGGTAGTTATGGCAGGCCCATGCTCGGTCGAGTCGGAAGAGCAGCTTTTCAAGATCGCTGATTTTGTAAAAAGCGCAGGAGCCGTAATGTTGCGTGGCGGAGCTTTTAAGCCTCGCACCTCTCCGTTTGCCTTTCAAGGACTAGGCAGTCAGGCGCTAAAGTTTTTGCAGCATGCAAAAGAGACAACAGGGTTACCGATCGTTAGTGAAATTATCGATCCGCGCCAGCTTGCGGAGATGCACGATGTTGTCGATCTCTTTCAGGTCGGTGCACGCAATATGTATAATTATCCTCTGCTAAAGGAGTTGGGCAGTATAAGTAAGCCGGTGCTACTCAAAAAATCGATGATGGCAACAGTGGATGAGTTTCTTGGCGCCGCCGACTATATATTAAGCCGTGGTAATAAGAATGTAATCTTATGCGAGCGTGGTATACGGACTTTTGATAACAATCGCCGTTTCGCGCTTGATCTTGGTGTAATCCCTGTCTTACGTGAACGTTCAAGGCTCCCCATCCTTGTAGATCCTAGTCATGGAACCGGAGTGGCGCGTTATGTAGAGTCAATGAGTTTAGCAGCTATAGCAGCTGGTGCAGACGGATTGTTGGTTGAGGTGCATCATCAACCTGAAGCTGCTCTTAGTGACGGTATGCAGTCCTTAAACTTTAAGGAATTTGAAAAAATGATCTCATCATTAAAACGGCTAAGCTATGCTCTTGGTAGAACGATCTAGCCGGCTTGTATTGGCATCCGCCTCACCGCGTCGTAAGGAGCTTCTGGAGGCTACGGGGCTTAAGTTCTCGATAGAGGTGTCGAGTATTGATGAAACTCCAAAACCTAACGAAACACCTCAAAAATTGGCAGAAAGACTTGCTGAACTAAAAGCACGTGCTGTAGCGGCACAATATCCTGATGCCTATATATTAGGTGCTGATACCGATGTTTTTATCGAAGGGGAAATTTTAGGAAAGCCTAAAGATGAAGCGGATGCGGCGAGGCTCCTTAGGAAAATTAGCGGTAAAACCCATGAAGTTTGGGGTGGTTTTGCTATAGTCAATCAGTCCAAAAATATCTTTCATCTGGAGTCCCATCTTTCTAAGGTGCGAATGGTGAGTATGAGTGATGATTTAATTAGAAGCTTTATTAAAACCGGAGAGCCGATGGATAAAGCTGGGGCCTATGCGATTCAGGGTGTTGGCGCTCTTTTGGTTTCTGAGATAGAGGGTTCTTATACAAATGTTGTTGGTTTAAACATAGCTGCTGTAGTTCAGGCACTAACAAATTTAGGCATAGCACGGGTATGTCTTTAGAGAGTGAAATTAGATCAAATTTCGAGACGGTTATAAGTAGAATCGAGACTGCTGCTAAGCGTGTAGGGCGCGATCCGAAGTCCATTAAATTAATTGCAGTTTCTAAGAAGCAGTCGGTTGAGAAGATGGAGTTATATAAGACAATTTCCAGCACAAACGGTATGTTTGTGATCTATGGTGAGAACTACGTTCAAGAATTCAAGAAAAAGAGAGAACTACTAACTGCACCTTATCAGGCACATATGATCGGGCCTTTGCAGCGTAATAAGGCCAAGGCCGCGGTGCTTCATTTTGACATGATCCAGTCGGTGCACTCGCTTGAGTTGGCGCAGGTATTAAACAAGGAATCCCAAAAAATCTCAAAGATTCAGGATATTCTAATCCAGGTAAATATATCTAATGATCAGGGGAAGAGCGGTTTTGCAGTGCAGGAAGCTAAGGATCTTTTTCAGCGCAGTGAGGAGTTCCCTAATTTAAGATTTAAAGGATTGATGACTATTACTAAACTGTATGAATTGCCTGAGCATGCACGTGCTGATTTTAAGACACTTAAAGTGCTTGCATCTGAACTGCCTCTTCCAGATCCCGAGATCAGTATGGGCATGTCAGCCGACTTTGAGGTGGCAATAGAGGAGGGTGCCACGATGGTAAGGGTAGGGACTGCACTGTTTGGGGAGCGAGTGTAGGGAATTACTCAAACAGGACGAGACTGGGACCGCGGGACGCGCCTGGGCAGTGCAGTGCACTGCCCAGGCGC
>CAZKXU010000058.1:0-21555 GCA_964556665.1 uncultured Bdellovibrionales bacterium
GGGCAACGATGTGATGCTAGACGTGAAAAAACTTATTTGGAGGAGCACTAGTGCTATCTGATTACTTTAGCTGGCACACCTGCCACGATCGCTCCATCTGGGACATCACTTCGCACGAGTGAATGTGCGCCGATAATTGCCCGTTCTCCGATCGTTACACCATCTAAAATTGTAGTGTGTGCTCCGATCCAGGCATGTGCGCCGATCTTAACACCACCTTTTATCTCCATTTCACGCTCGATAAGCGGAGTTTCACCATCTGCAGCTTGATGATTTCCCGGTCCTATATATGAATAGGCCGCTATTAATACACTCTCTCCTATCTCAACTTTTGATTGTGTGGCGATACGGCAGTAAGAGCCGACATTGACACCATCTCCTAGCTTTATCTCACCGTTTTTAGAACAAACCGTAGTATATCTACCTATACTTACATAATTACCGATCGTAATTTGGCCAGCACCGCGAACATCTATACAAGCATAATCATCCAGAAGAAACTTATTACCAATAGAAAACTTTCCTGGCTGTCTTAAAACCACCCCGCGGCCTATTGCCGGCCGTGCTCCACACTCCTTAAATAAGGTCCGATACAGAAGTGCTCGTGCGCCAAAGCCTAAAACTCCCGGCATACCTGAAAATAGGAATGTCAGGATCTCGTACCGTAGAAACTGAAGCCAACTATCATCCCCAACTGCAAAGCCTTTATACAACTTAAACCCTGAAGTTGAATCCGCAAAGGCCCTCTGCTGAGCTGTCATAGCAGGTTTCATAGCTGCCCCTCTTCACGTAACAATCGCTCCGCTCTAAAAATGCCGATTACCGACATGGCGTCTGTAATCTCACCTTTAAGAACCATCTCAAAAGCCTCCTTAAACGGCAGCTTTTTTACCTCTAAAATCTCAGTTCCATCCGGAGCTTTTGCAGTTTCTGAGAGATCCCAAGCCAGATACAGCTTCGCCACCTCTGCTGAAAAACAGTTGCTAAGATGTATCTCTCCGCCTAATTCCCGCCAAGACTTTGCAACAAGACCAGCCTCCTCTTTTAACTCTCTCTTAACTGCGTCTTGCGGATCCTCTCCCGGATCACTGCCACCCTCAATAATCTCCCATGAATACTGCTCAATCGGATAACGGTATTGGCCTACCAGATAGATCTCATGCTGTGGTGTTATTGCTACTACACCGGTTGCGATGCGCGTTGAAACAACACCGTAGATACCAGGCTTACCATCCGGTCTAATTACCTGATCTTCACGCACGGAGATCCACGGATTTGAATATATCTTCTTTGAGTCCAGCACTTTCCAAGGATTATGATACTTCACAGCGATCTTATTCCATTGATGTTTGAAAAGCGCTCCAGAGCGGCCTATTTTTTGAACCAACTGCGCCTGCTGAGCGATCGATGATACAAGCAAACCCCATCACATGACCACCGGCGGCAGTTAGAATTCGCTCGGCACGATCAAGGTGGTTTCCTTTAAAAACAACATCATCTACGATAAGTATATTTTTCCCCTGTGGGCTAGGTCCAAAGAGTTTCTCATCTTTCTGAATAATTGCAACCTGCCTACCACCCGCTACTGCGGATGCAAAAAAAACTCCGCTATATGCAATTCCTACCACCATATCAAAAGAGTGATCTGGGAGATGCCCAACCGTCTGTGCAGCTAGTCGAGCTAAATCATTGGGGCTAAGCTGAAAGCAGTCATAAAAGACCTGGCATTCATGTCCACTCGGTATCTTTGTGGGAGCAGCATACCGTACCGTGATTTTTTCAATGATTGAACGTGTAGTTTCGTCCATACAGCAAAAGATAACACATACCTATCAATATGTGTATACCTGTATCAGAACACCCATTCCAGCCTGCCATCAATCTTCTCTCAAATCCATCCTAACTATATATGACTATAAGCTATGAACCAAAAAGTAGAGAGGTGCGTAGAGAGATCCTAGGAACCTATCACCGTACTCCCTCTGCGCGGGCAATCGCTATACCGGCTGATGGGCAGTCTTTTGCCGGATATTCCTTTAGTCCAGGCCTTGGTGCACAAGCGATTAAAGAGGTGCTTGAAATAGCAAAGGCCGCTACTGAGGTAGCTAGCAGCAATACTGATACCTCACGCACATCCCCTCTTGATAGCTATCTTGGAAAAACCGTAACTTCTATCGTAGCCGGTGCCACCTTACTTGGAATTCAAGCATTAGCCGCAGGAGCATTAACCCTAACAGGATTATCATTTGGCGCTGCACTACTCGTCGCATCGGGGTACGGCCTTTACCGTTATTTTAAAGGCCAGCAGGTGTAAGTCATACTGGGACCGCGGGCTTCCAAGGCACCTCTAAAAACCCTGATTTCAGAAATTTAGATTTTGTAAGATGTGATAAACATTGCGAAAAAGGTTTCTCGTTTTGCAAAAATGGGGGTTTTTAGATGTGCCCTTCCAGCCTACCTGATCAAAATTGCATTGGCGATCAAGCGGGCTGGAAGCCCGCGGTCCCAGTGAACTCCACACTCCGTGCGTCGTAACTATCTGCAGAACTACGGTGCCAAATTATTTAGCAGCATCTGTAGCGCCACTGCAACTCCAATTTTCCTGGTATATTCTTTTTTGAATAATGACGGTGGTAACATTTTTGTTTCTCCAACAACAACCTGTACAGCACTACGCTGCTCCTTGCCGTTAATGCGGTAGGCTAGCCCGATAGAGAAGGAATCAGCAACCCCTTGATCCATACTTGCAAATCCGCTGCTTGTAATAGCAAGATTAGCTTCAGGAACGAGGGAGAGAAGCCCTCCTGCAAGTGTCATAACCGTATCAGGATCAGCTATCATGTTGGACCTTAACTGCGTATCACTAACACCAAACGGCTCCTTATAACTTGAGTGATACCAGGTAACAGCACTGTGGAGTTTACCATCTACTGCAGGATGGGAGTGTAAAAGCGCACTGAGCGCTCCTCCCGTAAATGATTCTCCAACAACTATATTTGGTAACTCTTTACCAGCTATGGCCCTAAGGAGAGCTCTGTTTCTCTGATCTAGTTCATCTAACTTAACTCTCTCCGCGGCCGTGAGCCCTACTAAGTTAACCACCTCCCTGGGGGATGAGATCTCAATTGCTGGAAGTTCAAGCTGATTTAGGCTCCAAGTTAGAAGATAGTGAAGGGCAGTAATTGCTGCCAAAAGCGATCTCCGCTCCCTATTAGCCGCAGGTAGCTCTACTGCGATCTCCGATATCGGATGGCTAAACTGAAAGATCTTAAGATGTACTCTGCCCGGACGGGTAAATAGATCGGGGCAGAGAGCCAGCACAAGATCACCGTATAGACCTCGCTCCCTAGCGATCTGAGGAAGAGAGATCTCCACAGGCGCACAGTCTTTACGAAAGCCGTTATAGATCCCACCTCGAAAATAGTTTGATACAAACTTATTTCTTACCAAGGCATCAGTTACTACCCCTGCTGTAACATCATCTACCACCACCAGCCCCGCTCCCTCTTTTTTATGTGCTAAACTGCCAAGGTGTGGATGAAGCAGCGTACTAAGTCCCGCCAGAACATCTTGTAATTCAGCTGTAGATAGTTGAGTTAACTGCTCAATAAAATCCTGAGTCCTAATCCTCTCCCGTGGGATCAGTGATGGCGCATGTAGCGGTAAGGAAAAAGCACCCAACAATGAAGATTGAGACTCCCCCATAGTAGTTACAAACATGGCAATATTATGAATAAATAATCGGATCTATTAGGAATTCTAGGAGAAACCTATTCTTTCAAAACCTTACGGACTCTTTTTTGATGCAGTAATAATTAGATCGGTGCGCAGAGGAAAACATATGATTTGGACTCAGAATTTTAGACATGCTAGAGTAAGCTGGGTTTTCTACAACTGGGAGCGCGGGCTTCCAGCCCGCAGAAGTATTTAATAGCACCAGCTGCGGGCTGAACCACGCTTCGCGTGGACTTGCTTCGCAAGCATTTATCTTACGCTGCTTGATAGCAGTGCTAGGCGCACTGCCCAGGCGCGTCCCACGGTCCCAGTCGAAAAGATTGTTAAAGTATTTGTTTGAATTGCACAGATCATTCTCATTACTATCTCGAGTATAGGTTGCTCCATTGCTTCTGTGGCGTGAGTATTGCTTAGGCCACGGAAGCTCTTGGGGGGCTTCTGAGGTTGTTGAAGGCTCGCCTGGGTTGGGCGGGCAGGTTTGGTACAGATAGGAGAGTTCAATGTCCGAGGCGGAAGGGGAAGTCGTTGTCGACACGCTTGATGGTGTCGAGGCGGCTGCAAATACGGGGAAGAGCCCGGTCTTGCGGTTCACGAATCCCGAGGTGCTAGAGGCAGTCATTGCAAGGCGACCGGTACCGGTGCAGGTGGGGACCATGGATGGACTCCACACCGTGCTGAGGCGGCTCACTCGTCAGAATGGTTGCATTCACCTTGCCTGTCCGGCGGGGAGGACTCGGTTGTACGTGTTCACCATGCCAGCAGCTGGGCACACCACGATCGAGTTCGCCAAAGAGAAGAAAGGAACGCGAAGAAAGATTCTGACATGCAGCGGGCCTGTGCCGTTTGCACATGGGAGCGGAATGGGGACGGAAGGGGCCAACCTGGCACTTCTGGCCCGCATCTTCGATGCTGCTGGGCTCCAGATGAGACTCTGATCCGCTGCCCGCCCGCCGTCACACTGCACTGACGGCGGGCGGGCCTCTCTCTTCATATTTTGCATACGGTTCGAAGCCACCCGAGCGTGCTTCCGGACGCTAGAAAAAGCGTTCTCTGAAATATCACCTATGACTCCCTTGGGACCGCGGAGCTCCAGCTCCGCATAAATTTCGGCTGAGCTGGGGCTCCGCAATCGCAGCGTAGTCCGCCCAGGTAATTGTGCTATTACTGCACATCCGCCTGACCTGCCCCGCCCCCGCTCTTTAAGGCCTCGGCCTGGTGGTGCTGAACGAGCGGCTCAATCAACTGATCAAGCTCACCTTCCATGATATCGTTGACGGTATAGATTGTAAGTCCGATGCGGTGATCGGTGACTCGTGATTGTGGGAAATTATATGTCCGAATCTTCTCTGATCGCTCCCCGCTTCCTACCTGACTGCGGCGCTCTGCCGTACGTGCTTCATCCTGCTCACGCTGTTTAAGCTCAAAAAGTCTGGCGCGCAGGACCTTCATCGCTTTATCACGATTTTTTGTCTGACTTTTCTCGTCCTGCATCGCCACTACAAGTCCGGATGGAAGATGGGTGATACGAACAGCCGAGTCTGTCGTATTAACGCTCTGTCCGCCAGGTCCACCAGCGCGATAAACATCAATTCTAAGATCCTTATCAAAAATTTCTACTTCAACATCCTCTGCTTCCGGCAATACCGCCACAGTTACTGTTGAGGTATGAATCCGGCCACTCGCCTCTGTCTCCGGAACGCGCTGCACGCGGTGCACGCCGCGCTCATATTTAAGTCTGCTGAACGCTCCTTTTCCATTAACCATGGCGATAACCTCTTTTATCCCCTTGTCGGCCTCACTCATGCTAAGAAGCTCAACCTTCCAGCCCTTACCCTCAGCATAGCGGGTATACATACGCAGCAACTCCTTGGCGAAGATACCAGACTCATCACCGCCAGCGCCTGCTCTAATTTCCAGTAAGATATTCTTTTCATCATTTGGGTCTTTTGGAATGAGTAGTCCCTTTAGCCGCACCTCAAGTCCTTCCATCTCGGCTAGAAGCAGCGCAGCTTCATCCTTTGCCATCTGCCTAATCTCGGCGTCATCCCCGCTCTCTGAAAGAATCTTGCTTTCATCAAACTCAGCACGTGCTTTACGATAAGCCCGAAAAGTAGCTACCAGCTCCTCAAGGTCGCGGTACTCCTTAGAATATTGGCTAAAGAGTTTACGATTGCCGATAATCTCCGCCGAGGAAAGCAGCTCTCCCAAAGAATTAAAGCGCTTCTCTATTTCTAATAATTTATCCCACATGACTGAGTGACTCTAAGACCGCATCATGAAGTTTTGGTCTAAAATTTACAATACGTTTATTTGAACGGGATGGATTTACACGGTTTGTCATCAAAATAATCTCGATCCCAAGCTCCGGCTCAATCCAGAGAGAGCATCCGGTAAAGCCGCAATGTCCAACTCCGTTTTGTGACAGCTTACTATCTATCATGTCTATCATGCCATTTTCCTTAGATGGGGATTCCCAGCCGTAACGGAAATGTGGAGACATCGTTTCTGACGGCACTGACCAGAATTTTCGCACTGTTTCTCTGCTTAAGAACTGACTATCTCCGTGATACGCCAAGATCAACTCACGTGCGATCTGGTGCAGATCAAATGCAGTCGAGAATAAACCGCTATGCCCAGCGATACCGCCCATGGCCCAGGCGTTGTCATCATGCACCTCTCCGCAAAGAACACGGCCGCGCCATGGACACTCCTCGGTCGGCGCTATCATATCTGTCACCGGATGAATGCCGCGGCGTTTAATCATCGATAGATCGATATAGCTAGTGCTCTTGATACTAAGCGGCTGTAGAATATATCTATAGACTGCCCTATCAATAGAGAGTCCGGTTAGCCCCTCTATCAACTCCCCTAGAATTATGAAATCTATATCACTATATGTCTGCCGACTGCCTGGCTCATGCTTAAGAGGAAGACGGTTGATCGCATTAAAAACATAATCCCTAGCACCACGACTAGTTAATATTCCTAAGCGCGCTCCTGCATTTGCCTTAGCCAGATCCTCAAAGAAAGGAAGCCATGCTGGCAAACCGGAGGCATGAATGAGAAGGTGCTCAATCGTTATCGCAGACTTTCCGAAAACACCAAAGCTTTGAATATACCGAGCTACACGATCCTCAAGCTTAATTTTTTGCCCTTCAACTAGCTTCATCATCAGTGTAGTTGTTGCCAAAACCGCAGTCAGTGAGGCGATATCAAAAACAGTATCAACACTCATAACAAGCGGAGCTTCCTGGTTTTTCTGCTGAACTGACTTATTCCCAAATGCACGCTGAAGGAGCACCTCTCCCCTTTTTGCTACTAATATCACTGCACCTGGAAAAATCTCTTCGGCTACACCCTCCTCCATTAGATTTACCACTGAGTCAAATGACGCTGAAAATTCCTGTTTCAAAGTTGTTGCTTGATTAGACATATAGCCGTATTGAATAATTCAGAGAATAAACGGTGAATAAACTGAAAATAAACAGTATTCGTTACAGTATAATAGGACTCTCTAGAAATTCAAGTTCATTATGCCGGATTTCTGCCATTATTCCTACAGGTATAGGCAGATTTAGTGAGTGATGGCCGATCGGAACACCTTTTATGACTGGAAACCTAACACCTTTAAATATATCACTAAAGACCATCTCCACATCGGGGCCGCTCCCATGCTTATGAACACAACCATGGAAACTACCTAGTACCACCCCTTTCAGATCTTTAAAGTTGGTTGCAAGCTGAAGCTGCAGTAACATGCGATGGATCCGGTAAGGACTCTCCCCTGTTTCCTCTAAGAAAAGAATTGTATCCTTAAGTCGCGGAGCCCATGCCGTACCTAACAACGAGACTAAGACAGAGAGGTTTCCACCGATAAGTCGTCCCTTACCACTGCCTTTCTTAATCGCAGAATAACTTCCTTTAAACGTTTGATATCCAGGTGTTCTTAGCAGCTCTAATAACGCCTCGCAGCTGTCAGCGGCAAAGTTATCGTGATCTGGTGTATATGAAAATGTCGACAAGCTCGCAGCATGCACAGTCAGTAGCCCTGATTTTTGATAAATAGCATTTAGTAAAGCGGTAACATCTGAAAAGCCGATTAGTGGCTTAGGGTTTTTTCTGAGCAATGCGTAATCAAGATGCGGCAACATCTCCATTGCGCCATAACCGCCCCGAGCTGTGAGGATCGCTTTAACTTTACGGTCACGGAAAAGGGCATGCAGTGTACGAACACGCTCCGAGAGACTAGCTGCCGCAAACATATGATCACTCTTGCCATATGCCGCCGAAGGATCGAACGCAATCTTAGTCTTATACCCATCTGACTCTAACTTATTTAATGCCTCTTTAAATTTATTATGTTCAAGAGCTGCAGATGGCGCATGAATACCGATCGTATCTCCGCGCAAAACTGGATTAAACTTGATAATTTTCGGCATATAGCATTAGACTAGCTAAGGAGCGCAGGCTAAACAAGGTACTACATTTAGGAATACAGATGACTATAAATATTCAAGGCCGCTATCTTGGCAATAAAAAAATTGAACTTACTCATGGCCCTTCCACGACAAAGATTTATACCGCAGCGCCTCTTGATAATAACGGGGATGGATCATCATTTTCCCCGACTGATCTTTGTGCAGCCTCGTTAGGATCCTGCATAGTTACCATCATGGGCATTGTAGCAGAGCGCAATTCAATCGATCTTAGCGGAACATTTTTTGAAGTTACAAAAGAGATGAGTCAGTCACCTCGCAGAATAGGAAAACTTACAGTAACTATTCACCTACCCTCCAAGATCGAAGCAGACAACCGTAAAAAGCTTGAGCACGCAGCAGGAACCTGCCCGGTCAGCCATTCTCTGCATCCGGATGTGATAAAAGAGATTACAATTCTTTTTGATCTCTAGAATTTTAGTGCTTATGGATTCAAAACCTGCCTACAACCTGCTTGAGCATGATCCAGCTACCATTAAAGAAAGATCAGGGATGGCCAACCCGATCTTTTAGTATCATTGATATTAGGCCATTTTACTCTCCAAATAGCCAAGCAACTGGGAGCTAGCTAGACCTGTTGCCAATTGCTGTAATAGAATCTGCGAAACAATGGCAACGACAGTGTTCGAAAGAGAGGGATATTAGAAAACTGCTCGAAATGTGCTATTGAACAGATGAAGATATTTTACGAATGACCTTCAACACCCCCCTGAGCTCGTCTTGCGACGGGCCCAGGGGGTCGACCTTCAACCGATCAACCGCTTCACATCCATGATCGTCCCGAAAGTGGCCATCGAGAGCATGATCAGTAGCCCAGCCAGCGACAGCACAACTTCCGCACTCGCGCTAAGCTTCCTGTGGAAAAGGGCCTCCCCCAACGCCTGAATGATCTTTCCGCCATCGAGCGGCAACAGCGGCAGGAGATTCATCAGCCCTACCACCATATGCAGCGTGTAGAAGCTGATCAGCAGTGCCGTGATTCCCACCGCCGCGCTGGAACTCAGTTCCTTGAACATGCCGATCGGTCCGGCAAGTGACTGCCCCAGCACCTTGAGGGAGAATTCTCCTGAGACAACTCCCCAGAAGAACAGCGCCTGCTCGCTCATCCACACCGTGGTGCGGGAAAGCGCTGCGCTAACGGAGGGGTTCTCGACAATGCCGTGCGGAGCGAACTGAATTCCGTACCGCTCCGGCAACGGGTCTATGAGCATGACTTCGCGTCGCAGCTCGAGCTCCTCTCCGGCACGTCGCACCGTGATCGAGGCGGAGCTCTCCTTGTCCATAAGCGAGAGCATCAGTCGCAACCTCGCGTCAGATAAGGTGCGAACCACACGATCCTCAACCGCCACAATCTCGTCCTGCGGGCGCATGTCCATCCGTTCGGCCAAGCTCCCTGCTTCGACACTCATCACTCGTACCGCTCCCGGCTGGTCGAAGCTCTTCTCCGTCCAGTAGAAAGCGGTCATGCCAGCCAGCACTACCAGAAAGTTTGCGGCCGGGCCTGCAACAAGCGTCACCACCCGACGGCGCAAATTCTGATTGCTGAGACAGCGACTCTCGTCATCCAGGACGGGGTAAGCAGCCTTCAGCGCCGCCCACTCTTCCTTACCAAACCGCTCCGCAGAGGAGCTGTCAAACGGCATAACATAACCGCCTAACTGAACGAGCCCAACCCGCACTTCGGTCAGGCCGAAACGTCGACTCCACAGCGTAGGTCCAACTCCGATCGAGAAGCGAAGCACCGGAATCCCCTGCCACACACAGGCCAGGTAGTGCCCAGCCTCATGCAACAGGATCACGGCGCTAAACGCCAAGACTGCCCAGATCCACTCCATGACCGGTCTCCATTGCTTGAGAAAGAACTGCAACCTTTACGTCAAAGGTCACTCGTTATGATCATTATACACCCTGAGTGCCAAGCTAACTTTCATCTTTTTCTCCTGATATTTAGGCGCTATTAGCAAATTGGGTAAAGAATGCCCTCCAAAGTTGTCCCCAAAGTTGTCTCTGAGACGTCGAGAAAAGTATACAAGTGGTGTTCGTACCTATGAAATACAGCCCGATGGTCACGTCGCAGTAATGTAATGATTGACATAAAGAGATTTACTCAGCAGAATGCTAGAGAATACTTGCAAAGTTACGGGCAACATTGTTCGGCTATTTGTAGTGGGTGGATAAGAGAGAACAAAAGGTTTGTGTAGGTTTATATTTCTCGCTTTCGGAACGGAATTCTCTTTTAGAGAATTGTGTCCCGAAAGGGAGAAAGGAGCACACGATGGAAGTTTTGATCGCGCTGTTGTTCTTCGTCTGTGCAGTTGTACCGACAGTGCTTTATTTCATTTACACGCTCAGCAGACTACCTCCCAAGCGACAGTTCAATCATTGAGGACAGATCTAGACGATTTGCACGGGTGATGAGAAGTGAGCTGGGAGACAAATAGGGCTATCCCTCTTGTCCCCCTCACTAGAAAAAGCCGGACACCAAATCTACCAGCAACAGTTGTATAACAATCTTGCTGGAAAAGATTTCAATTTGGCGATTGAAAAATATAACATATGAATAAAGTAGTAGCTTATCTTTCATTCACTCTGATAATGATGACATCTCTCTTGAACACATGCAGTGCGGAAGTGTTCAAATACACCGACCAATCAGGCCAGACGCATTACGTCGATAAGCTCGAAAAGGTTCCTGTCACTTATCGCGACCAAGCTGCCAAAGCTATCTCACTGCCACCAATTACTAAGGTTAAAACTCTCCCGCTTAAGTATGAGGAAAGAAGTGAGCCCTACTCTCCTGCAGCGCGAGTTAAACAGCCTACAATTGAAATCTTCGTAACCTCCTGGTGTGGATATTGCCGCAAGCTTGAGCAGTACCTGGAAAGTAAAAAACTTAAGTTCAGCAAATATGATATCGAACACAATAGCAGAGGTAAATCGATTTACAATGAGCTAGGTGGTGGTGGAGTCCCAATTACCCGAATCAATAATCGAAAAATCGTGCACGGATTTGATCAAGCTGAATTGGAAAATGCATTAAATAATTAGTCTGGACATCTCTCACTGCGCTTTAACTCAGGATAAAATGTGACGGTTCTATTTTTCGGCATCTCCTCACTGGACTAGAAATAGAACCGTCACATTTACTATCCCGGTGCATTCATTTGTTTAGATTTAGTTTTGTGCAATAATGGGTGGTTAGCAGTTAGTAGTTGTAATTGAAGATGGTAGTACACGGTCGTGATAGAACAGAATTTGCCTCAGTAACTCCTACTGCTGAAACTTCCATTGGGGCACTTAGAGACAACTCTCCAATACTTAGAGCTGCAGGGCTATCTTTCATTGAGAGATATCAATTACCTTTAACAGAAGTACAGATCTGTATAGTTGCGGCACATGCCATGATGGATCCTCATATGCATGTGCGTATCGCTGCACTTAGGGCGCTTGTGCCTTTTACTGGGCGGGTGGCCATTGCTCGTCAGGCCATTGTAGCCTCTTTTCACTCAGCAGATGATAAAGTTAGAGGCACTGCTTATAATATAATAATCAATATGACGGAGGGTAAAGACATTGTACTTCCCATATTCTTTGATGGCTTAAGGAACGCACGCCCTGGTTCAGATCAATATCGAATAATATCCACAGATTTGGATCGAATTGATCCAAATTGGAGGAGGTCTTATGAAAATTACTGTAGCGCATTTGATGCCAAGCCTGAAGTCTTGGCGAAGCAGCGAGAGTTAGCACAAGCTAGGTACACAAACTCTTTATTTGTAGGTTTGCAGACACTAAGTCAGAAAAGAGAGATCTCTGAAATGCGCTGTAATTTACTAAAAGATATTAGTGCAGGTGATCCCTTAGCTGACGATCCAACTGTAAGTCTTGGCGTGCTTTATGCTTTTGGATGGCAACAGGATCCAGATCATAGATATGCATGTAATGCCTTACCTTACTGTGACTTGCCCACCGCATTTAGTTTTGAACTATTAGAGCTTGCCGCTAAAGATAGTAATATCGGAGGCATTGCAGCATTACAAAATACACATTCTGCAATGGCCACCTTAGTTGAGATTAGTAAGGATGAAGAACTAGCTAAGAGGCTTGCTGATAACTGCCTGGTGCTTTTAAGAGAACCGAGCTGGCCAATAGCGCCTTATGGAGATGAGGCACACCTAGAGGTACTTTCTATCTGGAGTAGGGCAGTGGCTCAATGTAGCGCTAAGGAAAAGGCATCTAAGTTTTGGGAGCTGTACGATGCTAGAAAGGGGGAGGCCAAGCAAGAAAAGAAAGTTGAATTCTTAATAGAAATAGCAAAGAGCGGAGTGAGTGACCCTTACCTATGCTGCAAACTAAAGGAAGCAGTCACTAAGGAGAGTGACCCTATGTTGGGTTTACTAACTTTAGCAGCACTACTAAAAGTAGGGGCAGAGGATAATTTACTAATTCCATTTGTCAAGTATCACTCAGACCGGATTTTAACTAACCAGGTGTTTCATGAGGTAAAGCGTGGATTTTCATCCAAAGCAGCAGCACGAATTTATAGGACACTCGCTGTGCTTTTATTTAAAACAGATTCGCTAAGCGCCCTATGCCTTGGTAATACAGGACATATAATTTTATTAGAAGCCATCTCTGAACGGCCAGATCAGGCAGATGCGTCTAGCTTTGCTGCGTTGGCGAGTCTAAAGATTAAAAAAGATGGTTCTGTTCCTCTGACTAACCAGTTAGAACGTTTAGCAGATGCAAATGAAGCTATTAGTCAGGTCGAATTGCGAAGAATTAGTGAGCTTGCAGCTCCATTTGCCCGTACTCAAGATTCGACTCAGGAGCAGCTTGCATACGCAGCACTTAATGCTTCTACTATTTCAGCAAGAGCTGCTGCCTGGTTTTCAATCAGATCATATAATAAGGCTATTGAAGTTTTACTTTCAACTCCGCCTGATCCACCTGAATTAATCGAGCGCTTTGGCATTACTGTATTAAATCGACTAGCAGAAGACGATCTGCTACGAGCAGTATTAGTTGTAAAAGAGCTTGCTTATAGGAACGTCCAAAGGGGAGATGATGTTGCAGCTAAAGCATGGATTAAGGTTTGTTGCGCTGTGCTTCCAAGGTTGTATGAAAATTTAAACAATCGGATGCCAAGAACCGCAAATGGACAGTCCACTGAGTCTACTGTGCGTTGTTGCTATGAGTTTGGAGAGATCTGTCTGGTGTTGTCATATAGTGCTGATGAGGATGTCCATCATAGTGCAACTTCTAATTTAACTTTGATTCAATACCAAGCAAGGAGATTAAGAATTACCCTACCTAATCCCGACTCAATTAATATTTCCGCTGCTGGTCTCCCATACACTGAACTTTTACCTAACTTACAATGTGGTAAACGTTGGGCATTGCAGCGAAGTTCATTAGGGAAGGATCTATTCATTCCTCAAGATAATTCAGTTCCAGTTGTCGTATTTAACGTATGTGCACAAAAGGGGCTGATTACTAGAGAAGAAGCTACTACTATTTTAGCTACGACAGATTTTGTTAAATTACTAAAGCGTGCAAAGCAGTGGTTAGTCAGGAGAGAGAAAAAAGATGGTGGCAGTATATCCCCCTCCGCCTAAACTGTCTCAGAAGAAGGAGATAAAAGGGAATTTATCTTTTATATAAATCTAATTGGCTAAAATTAAAGCCATTTTGTTCAGCCGTTGTGAATGTATTCTCTACTAGTTTTCTCGCTTTTGTTTGATCCTGAAAAACAATAGGGAGCGCTGCAAGCGCATAGTCATTTATATAGCGCTCTTCATAACCTGGATACATAGAGAACTCGACCCCATATTGGGTTGGATTCTTGGCGACTTCCCTTACAAAGCTTCTAATGACTGCGCGTCTAGCAAGGAGATCCGTCGTTGTCACATCATTAGCTGCTTTGTCGGTCAAGCTAGGATTTATAGCACCAATAAGATCAAATAAAGAGAGCCAAACCTGTTTCCTCTCTGGATTTCTAAATTCGCCGAGATGCGCGTCAAATTCGAAAACTAACATTCTGCGCATATAGTATGTTTCATAATCCAGTGCGGTTGAAACCCTTCCAGTATCAATAGACTCCAAAATTTGAGGGCGCATGTCTTGCTCTACATGTCTCATCTCATGAAATAGAGTTCTGCCTCTGCAGTCGCTTGGAGTAAGTGGATCAGCCTGTAGCTTTATAACAAGTCCATAGAAAAGAGCACTATAACAAACTTGTCGAATTGAAGCCTTGCCCCTGCGTGCGTAAAGTTGCTTAAATAATCGACATGAGTTGTATCTCCCCAGGGAGGAATATTTCGCTGGCAAACGTCATTTATGTTTGCTGCATTTGCATCATAGTTTTCAGAGAGAAATACAGAACCGAAGCTAGCCATGCCATTAAATTGGCTTGGATCAATAAGGCAAAGAGATTGTCCATCAATGCTGACAGGCTTATTATACTTAAAAACCGGGACCGTTATAGATGAATTTCCAGATACCTCCAATTGTTCCGCTCCAATTCTTTCAACAAAGATGTAAGAAGGGTGAATTTCAAGAACTGTATCAGCTCTATCTTTAGGTTTGAAAATTCCATTATATGGAATTGAAAATATTCCATACTGTATTAAAAAATTAGGTATATGCAGCCAAAAAACCTTATAAAACCGCTCTTGGCTATACGGAGCAGAGATTAAGCTTTTAAATGCAGCGCTAGTGGTGTCAGAGGCGGAAACAAAAGCACTAATTTTCTCCCAAAGCTCTTTTCGTTTTTCGTCAGGCGTTGGAATTTTTCCGGTGAGCTTATCCTTTAATGACTCAGGCCTTACATCAGAGATTCCCTTTACAACATGTAGCTCAAATATTCCATGAGCAAGTGTAGCTACAAATTCCATGACTTCACTACTAGGTATAAGGCATCTTTGTGGAGGTGTTAGTCTTACATTCCTTGATTCTTGCAGAATAGTCTTTAGAAGAGCTACTAACTCTTTTTCTTGGGTAGGCTCAATGGGTGCAGGTGTGTGCTTAGAATCACAGCTCAGGTTAGCAGCGGCCAAGGTCAAAAGACCTAGGTTGGCCATGAACTGTCTTCTTGTAGTATCTCTGTGATAATTCATTTACAATACTAGCATACTAATCGATTGTGAATTCCTAAGCAAAATGAGGCTTTCAGGCTACAACTGTTTGTTAAACCTAAGATTAAAAACCGCCAAGAGTAGATCCCTGGATAAAAGGTGACGGTTCTATTTTTCGGTATACCCTCACCAGCCTAGCTGGCTCAATAAGTAGAGCTGTCACATCTAATGTCGGTCTTTTCTGGCACTCCGGGGGACTTTCCAACGGTTTTCGGCTCCTCTTCGTAAACGTTCCATGCTATAGGAAGTTATGCAAAATTTACCTGATGAAAATACCAAGCGATTTATAGCCGTACTCAATAAAAAAATTGAGATTGGTAGGCTTTTGAATGCGCTTGGTCACATGGCCACTGGTCTCGCAGCTGGATCGGTCGATCGTGATGAAATATGTTTGTTGCAATACGTAGATAAAGAGGGCGGAGCGCATCCAAACATTTCACACTACCCATTTATTGTACTAAAAGCCGAAAATTCAAACCAGATTAGGAAGATCCGCCAGGAAGCGTTACGGCGTGAAATACTTTTCACAGATTTTACAAGTTCAATGATTGTCGGAACTTCGACTCAACAGCAGCAAGCTACTAGAGATACTTCTGAATTAGATTTGGAGTATTTCGGTATTTGTATGTTTGGGCCAACAGAGCCTTTGAGAGAAATTACTGGTAAGCTTAGTTTGTTTAAGTCATTGAGCACATAGAACAAAAAAATAGTTTTATCAGAGATCGTCATAAACTAGTACCCGCCGCCAGACACACGGTTATTTTGGGATGAAAAAATTTAGGTTGCCCACAAATAGCCGTGTGGGCGCGGTGTAACCATATGTAAAAAAGGAAAGCGTAGATTAGTTGAACGAACGGGCCTTCTGCATGGCAGACACCAGGTTACTTCGACCAACGCGGGTACCGGAGCGTGCATCCAGCATCAAGCCATTGGTCCTCTCAGCGAGTGTCCGCATCTGACTCGCTGCGGCGTTGCCAAAGAGAATCGTAACGATTGGAATTCTGCGATCGCAATTAAATCTGCGACGCTCTTCCTCGAATGTTTCGATTGAGTCGCTTGACTCTCCATCACTCATTAACACTATCTGAACAGTGCTCTCGAGGAATGGATCCAACAACTTGGTCGCCTTGGCCGCCGGTTTGTAAATATTAGTATTGCCGTCAGCAGCAAGATCGGTGATCCGCTTTAGAAGTCCACGCAGTTCCTCCGGATTGTTACCAGTGACACTCCATTCGGCGATTATGCCCCCGTTGAAAGGGATCACTGTTGTAACATCACCCGGGGATGGTTGCATCAGAAAGTAGGCTGACTGAACAGGATCGAGGAGGAGTGTCATCGCCTCCTCGAGTTGCTTCTCTCCATCTCCTTTCATGCTACTTGAGTAGTCTAGTACGTAGGCAGTAGCAGACGGACGACGGAGCTCGGTCTGATAGAGCGTCAATGCAGCCCATAGTAGAGGACTTGGCGGAAGCGTGAGAGTGGAACTCTCGGCCCCTTCCTGCTTCTCTACGGTGATTGTTGGCATCTCGCCCTTGAGCCGATCGAAGCTGGTAAGTTTTGCTTCGGCCCGTTTTGTTAATATCATTGGAGCCGCAGCAATCAGATCGACATCAGTTGGAATGTAGATCTCATACGACGAGGCCGGAGTACTCTCAGGGCGCGCATTCAGCTCCATAACGGCATCGTCGTAGCCGAAGAAAGCGTTAAACCCCTCAGGGTTGGAATTTGCTGTTTCTAGCAATTCCTTTACACCAGCGGAGGTAACGTCAACCTGCTGTAAGAACTGTTGGAGGTACGACTTCGCAGCAGCATCCTGCAGCAGATTCTGGCTGATCTGACCCTGCTTGGCATAACTTGCCAGCATACCAAGATAGGCGAGCGCCCCAGCGTCGCACTGCGAGGCTGAAGGCATCGCAAGCTTGACGCCATCGTTCTTGATCAGCTCTGCAATATCCGCAAGTGAAAGCATCTTGCCAGTTACCTTGAGAGTCTTTGCAAGATCACCTCGTAGTGCAAAGACGACACGGCGCTCAATCGGTGCGAAGCTTGTCGCGATCGATTGATCTGGTGTCTTGGCTAGCAATACACGTACCGATGAGGCCGGCCAGAGCATATCGAATGGACACTGATCCGGATTATCGAGATACCAAGTAAACTCAAGCGGCAGTATTTCGTGGCACTCGACCTTCAGTTCGGCACGCCCAGCCGCCAAATTCAATATCTCTACATAACCGTGATTATCGGCATCGTATCCGACTGTGAGCGTAGTATTCTCAGTACTGATCAGAGCCCCACTTGCCTGCTCATCCGAACCACAACACGTGACAAGGAACGCGAGAAAAAGCGTCGTCAGCCTAGCATAAAATCCGGACATTTTCGTGCCCCTCCCTGAATTGGTGACAACCGTCACCGTGAATGGATTTCAACTCTTCTACACATATTTGATGAACCTAAATGAACAATCCTTTGAAGGGAGAATATACGATTTTTTGAGTGCATACTCAAATGATACGTTTGGAATCGAAAGAGGGCGTTGACGAACATTAGTAGATCTCCTCCCCTGATAACTATTTTGGGCGCTACTTATTTTGTTAAACTTTCCATAACTCCTAAGTGAGAAGTTTAGAACCTAAATCTGAATTCAAAAACGAAGTGCAACACTTAGTATCCTTAATGATCCTAAGTGTTGCACTTCGTTTTTGAATTCAGTCTCCAGATAGGTCAAAACAACAGATAAAAGGTGACAATTCTATTTTTAAAGATCTCCTCACGCTAGCTAGCCCAATAAATAGAACCGTCACATTTACTATCCCTATTAACTTTAAGATTGAATCACGCCTGATCATAACATAGACTATCTTGTTATGATTATCTCCGTACTAATCGAAATTCCTAAGGGCTCACGTAATAAGTATGAATGGGACAAAGAGAAAAATCTAATCAGATTTGATCGGATGCTTTTCTCCTCTGTTCATTATCCTACCGATTACGGATTTATCCAGGACACCTTGGGAGATGACGGCGATGCGCTGGACGTACTGGTGCTGGTCTCAGAGGCTACTTTCCCAGGCTGTTTAATCGAAGCAAAACCGATCGGTGTTTTTAAAATGTCAGATGACAAGGGCGGAGATGAAAAAATATTATCTGTACCTTTATACGACCCACTCTGGAACCATATAAACTCCTTAGACGGTGTTCCTCCTCATTTACTAAAGGAGATTGAACATTTTTTCTCGATTTATAAGAACCTCGAGAAGAAAGCTGTAAAGATTATAGGTTGGGACAATAAAGCCAAAGCCGAAAAAATTATTAAAGAGTGTCAAAATCGGTATAAAAAAAAGAAGAAAAGCTCAGTTTAAGATTATGTCATACCCGCTCTTTTCGAGCAGCGATGCTAACCACATGAAAACGCTATATTTTTACATTCACCCCAAACTACCCGTGAACAGCTAACGCTACCCTCACCAATTATTATCTCTATTTTTACATTCTTTTTCTCCCCGCCCTTGAATTACCACATTTTGATGTGCATACTATACTCGCCCTTTTGAATCACTGTTTTAAGGGGTTCTTTTAGCTGCAGTGGGGCTATTTTCTGGTCCTAACTAGGCATTCATGAAAGATCTTTTATACAGGAAACTATTTACTTCGGTAATTTGGAGGAAAACTACGTATGGCAAAATCGAATAGCAAAATTAGACCGTTACAGGATCGTTTAATCGTTGAGCGACTTGAAGGTGAAGAGAAGACCAGTTCAGGTCTCTACATCCCTGAGAGCGCCAAAGAGAAGCCACAGCGCGGCAAAGTAATCGCTGCTGGTAAAGGTCGTGTACGCGAAGATGGTTCAGTACAACCGGTTGACTGTAAGGTTGGTGATCATATCCTTTTCGGCAAATATGCTGGAACTGAGATTAAGATCGATAATACCGAGTACCTTATCCTTAAAGAGGATGATGTGCTTGGCGTAATTGAAGCGTAAATTTAATTTTTAATTTATTTTGAAGGGATGAACAATGGCTAAAAAATTACAGTTCGGACTCGAAGCCAGAGAGGATATTTTAAAAGGTGTTAAAATCCTCACTGATGCAGTTCGTGTCACAATGGGACCACGTGGTCGTAACGTGGTAATCGAGAAGAGCTTTGGCGCTCCAACTATCACTAAAGACGGTGTAACCGTGGCTAAGGAAGTTGAGCTAGAAGGCAAATTTGAGAATATGGGTGCACAGATGGTTAAGGAAGTAGCTTCCAAGACCTCAGAAGTTGCCGGTGACGGTACAACAACTGCAACAGTTCTCGCTCATGCTATCTACAGCGAAGGCTTAAAGCTTGTTGCTGCAGGACATGATCCTATGTCACTTAAGCGTGGTATTGATGCTGCGGTTAAAGTAACGATTGAGTCATTAAAAGATCTTTCAAACCCAACAAAGGGTCAGAAAGAGATCGCCCAAGTTGGCGCTATCTCCGCTAATTCCGATAAAGAGATCGGCAGCATTATCGCTGAAGCAATGGAGAAAGTAGGCAAAGAGGGTGTTATCACTGTTGAGGAAGCAAAAGGACTTGAGACAACTCTTGAGGTTGTTGAAGGTATGCAGTTCGACCGTGGTTACCTATCACCATACTTCGTAACTAATGCTGACCGTATGGAAGCAGTTCTTGAGAATGCGCTGATCCTCATTAATGAAAAGAAGATCAGCAGCATGAAGGATCTTCTCCCAATCCTTGAGCAGGTTGCTAAGAGCGGTAAACCGCTTCTTATCATCGCTGAAGAGGTTGAGGGTGAGGCATTGGCTACACTTGTTGTTAACAAGATCCGTGGCACTCTTAATGTTTGCGCTGTTAAGGCTCCAGGATTCGGCGATCGTCGTAAGGCGATGCTTGAAGACATTGCGACCCTTACCGGTGGTAAATGTATTACTGAAGATCTTGGTATTAAGCTTGAGAGCTTGACCATGTCAGATCTTGGTAAGGCTAAGAGAATAGTAATCGACAAGGACAACTGCACCGTAATTGACGGCGCTGGCGCTAAGGATGAGATCCAGGCTCGTGTTAAGCAGATCCGCTCACAGATCGAGGATACAACCTCTGACTATGACCGTGAGAAGCTACAGGAGAGACTTGCCAAACTAGTCGGCGGTGTTGCAGTTATCCATGTTGGAGCTGCTACCGAGGTAGAGATGAAAGAGAAGAAAGCACGCGTGGAAGACGCTCTTCATGCTACCCGTGCTGCAGTTGAGGAAGGTATCGTTCCTGGCGGCGGCGTTGCACTTATCCGTGCTATCGAAGCGCTTGATTCAATCAAGCTTAACGATGAGCAGATGGTTGGTGTAAAGATTGTTCGTCGCGCACTTGAGGAGCCAATCCGCACGATTGCTTCAAACTCAGGCGCTGAGCCATCAATCGTTGTAGATAAGGTTAAGAACCAGAAAGGTGCTTGGGGCTATAATGCAGCCACAGATACCTATGAAGATCTGGTTAAGGCCGGAATCATCGACCCAACTAAGGTAGTTCGCTGCGCTCTGCAGAACGCTGCTTCAGTTGCAGGCTTAATGCTCACAACAGAGGCACTCATCGCTGAGCAGCCTAAGAGCAAAGATGAAGGTGCTGGTGCAGGACATTCACATGGCGGCATGCCAGGTGGAATGGGCGGCATGATGTAATATAAAGCTAGGCTTTGCCTAGCTTTATAAGATCGTAAAATGGGCCTTTATAGGCCCATTTTTATTCGTCCACTGGGCAACATCCTATGGTGCCGAGCTACTTACTCTGAATAAAAGAATCGAGGAAAGATTATTTGGGCAACATGATGCTGTTACAGCCGCAACTTCCGCCATAAAAAGAGCCTCTGCTGGCATCTCCGATCCGAGACGCCCGATCGCTTGTTTACTCTTTGTAGGATCTCCACAGGTAGGAAAACACTATTTAGCAGAGCAGTTAGCAGAGCATTACGGTGGAGGGAAAACCCCTCTACTCTCATTGAATATGGGCCGCTTTCAGCAGCAAAGCTCTGTCTCTCAGCTAATTGGAGCACCGCCCGGGTACATAGGATATGGAGAGCCAGGTGAACTCATAGAACCTATTCGCCGCAACCCTAATTCCGTCGTAGTATTTCGACATATTGAGATGGCTCATCCTGAGGTAAGAAATCTGTTGCTGCAGATCATGGAGGATGGACGTCTTACCGATGGTCA
>CAZKXU010000059.1:0-21476 GCA_964556665.1 uncultured Bdellovibrionales bacterium
GGTGGGGCAACGATGTGATGCTAGACGTGAAAAAACTTATTTGGAGGAGCACTATTTACGGAGATATAGCTGAATCCAGCTACGACACGATTTAGGATAATGAATATATGCTACTGCAAGTTAAAAGAAGCGCCGTACAACCTGAACGTGGGCCATATCATCAGGAAGTCGCAGTTACCGTTTGGCAAACTGTAGAGGTAGCCTATGACTACTCCGGCACAGGAGTTATTATTCATGATGAACGCGCTGCTAGGTTCCTAATGCAGCAAAAGGATGGTGGCCATCCCCTCCCTGAAGCACGCAACACACTCTCTATATTTGGAGGTAAACTCGAAAAGGGAGATGCTCCATTTTCAGGTTTGTGCAGAGAGCTACATGAGGAATTTGGATGCGCCAGATCGCGGGCATTAGTATGTCTTCATACTCTGCCATGGCATATCTTTAAACAGCTGCCCTGGTATACTTCTAAACAGTACAGCGCCTATATTTTTGTAGCACGTATACCAGATTTAGTATTTGATGAGTTAGCAGATCTGACGGCGAGGCCTGGCGCCATACTAGAAGGAGGTGCAGCTGTAAAAACAAGATATGAGCTTGAAACGGCCTTAAGTGACTCAAGTCGCTTTCTTAAAGGAGTCGATCTTATGCTTTCTACTTATCTATCGCAAACTACTGGACCGGCCACTTTATAAGCATCCTCAACAACTTAACTACCTTAAGACAGTAACTACCAAAAGACCCTACACCTCTCTGTCCATTCCGAATTTTTGAAGTCTATAGCGAAAGGATCGAAAGTTTACACCTAAAAGATCTGCCGCCTTTTTTTTACCGCCATTAGAGTTTACTAATGCCACCTCTAGGTAGCGCCTCTCTATACATGACAATATTTCATCCAGGTTGACTGGCAATTCAAGATTTTCTGTGACAATAATCTCAGTTATCTTTCCGGTTTTTGGCTTAATCGCTCCATTGTCCCCTTCAACTGCAGCACGCACCGTATCTGGTAGATGCTCAGCTAAGATCGCTTCGCCGCCCAAGACTACGGCTCGTTCTAAAATATTCTCAAGCTCCCGTACGTTTCCTGGGTAGTTGTATGACATTAATAACTGCATCGTTGCAGGTGGAACTATCGGAATCCGATCGCTTGGCACCAGATTTTTAAGAATAGAGTTTACTAGAAGCGGAATATCATCCTTACGCTCATGTAATGATGGTAGCTGTAAGTTAATTACATTTAATCGATAGAAAAGATCCTCTCTAAACCTCTTCTCCTCAACCTCCTTCTTTAGGTTTTTATTAGTAGCAGCTATTATCCGTACATTGATGGGGATATCACGATTGCCGCCAACCGGGTGAACATTCTTCTCCTGAATAGCTCTAAGAAGCTTACTCTGCATGTGCAACGGCAGTTCCCCTATTTCATCTAGAAAGATCGTGCCGCCCTCAGCCTGGCGAAATAGTCCGATATAGTCAGAATCAGCGCCAGTAAAGGATCCCTTCTTATGACCAAAGAATTCACTCTCAATTAAATTCTCCGGTATGGCGCCACAGTTTACAGGAACAAATGGACCAACCGAGCGCTTACCACCAAGATGAATAGCCTTGGCTACCAACTCCTTACCTGTACCTGATTCACCATGTATAAGTACTGTGGCCTCTGACGGAGCGACTCGCGATATGAGGGAAAAGACCTTCTGCATTACAGGACTTTCTCCTACGAACTCAGAGAGTTTAGTAGAAAAGATCTCTCCCTCCTCATTTTTGTTAGCCAAAAGACGAGCCATCCGTTCCTGAATCTTAAATTGCTCCTCAATCTCTCTTAGTTTGGTTACATCTTGAAAGATAAAGATTGTTCCACTCTGCTCTCCACTAGCTGAAAGTACCGGTCGGCGATGACATACGATCCTAAGTGGAATCTTTGAATCATCTCTTACAAGATCCATCTCCACTTTACTAACATTAGCATCAGATGGTGCGCTCAATAATTCATGCATACTTTCAAGATTTTCTGTAACAGCAGAGAGAGGCTTACCAACTGCTAGGGCCTCACTAACCTTTAAAAGATCGCAAGCTGCTTGATTAATATTAACAATCGCTCCTTCTAGATCGGTTGCTACGACACCCTGACCTATGCCCTCTACTAATGCATTTTGGCGGCTATTAACCTCACTTAGCTCCTGCTGAGATCGCTGGGCCAGCATATTTGTTGCCTTTAACTTAGTTGCAAGGAACGTGGTGGCAACTGATGTCAAAATCATTGCGGATAATAACCCTAAGACCTGCAAGACAACACCGCCCGTTGGGGCTTCTACAACTTGTCCGCCATCTGCCGGCTGTATATATCCACTCAACATTGCTAGCGCCAACAGACTATATGCTAAAATTGAGACAAATGAGGTAACCAGGGCAACCTGTCTTGATACAAAAATTGCAGCAGTCATTACCAAAGGCAGGTACAGAAACAGGAACGGGCTGATAGGACCACCGGTCAAGTAGACGATTCCTGAGATAATAACTATATCACTAGCAAGTTGAAGACCTCTAAAAATAGGACCAACCTGAGTACGCCAGATTACCCAAAATGCAGATAGTGCACAGTATCCAAAAACAAGAGCTAGTGGCTTAAATATTAATTGTCGGGAGTGCTCTATATCGAGATCATAGGAGATACTGCACCAAGAGGCGACCAGAAGCGCCATGCCAAGAACGCAGATGCGTGCCGCAAGTAGCCAGCTGACATCGACTGGTCCAGAGGCAAAAATCTTTTGGCTATGTGTCCTGCCTTCCTGCTGCATAAAAACCGACATTTACCTAACTCTGCATTATTATGATTTAACCACAGAGGTCACGGAGGGCACAGAGGAGGAACTTTTTTTCTTTGTGTCCTACGTGACCGCTGTGGTTCATCCTATCCCTTATCCCACCACCGAGCCCAACTTAAAGATTGGCAGATACATGGCTATAACCAATCCACCGATAATCGCGCCTAAAAATAGGATCATAATTGGCTCAATTAAACTTTTCATCGCGCCAACAGCGTTGTCA
This sequence comes from uncultured Bdellovibrionales bacterium, assembly GCA_964556665.1. Classification (GTDB taxonomy): domain Bacteria; phylum Bdellovibrionota_C; class UBA2361; order UBA2361; family CAZKXU01; genus CAZKXU01. The sequence goes on from CAZKXU010000059.1 coordinate 3,046, forward strand.
ACTTCGGACTCATAAAAATCAGCAATTTTTTGCAGCATCGCATCCATGGAGCCAGTTGACTCTCCGACACTTATCATCTGTACTACCATAGGAGGAAATACCGCTGAGTCGTTTAGTGGTGCTACCATCGACTTACCCTCTGAGATACTTACTCTGGCGCGCATAACATCACGCTCGACTACCTTATTGCCTGCTGTTTTACCGCAGATACTTAGCGCATCTAAAATTGGCACACCTGAGCTAATCATTGTGCTTAAGGTGCGTGTAAAACGAGCGACTGCCACCTTCTTTATGATATCACCAAATATCGGGAGTTTTAGAAGAAGCGGGTGAATAACCTCCTGACCTCTAGGAGTTTTTAGAGATTTAACTACAAATCCTAGAATACCACCAGCGGTACCAAATATTGTAAACCAGTTTCTAACAACAAAGTTTGAGAGGTTAATTACTAACTGTGTTGGAAGAGGGAGGGCTGAACCAAAATCGGAGAATAACTCTGCAAATGTAGGAATTACAAATATAAGTAATACAGAGGTTACAATTACTGCCGCGGCCACTACTACACCAGGATAGATCATCGCAGTTTTCACCTCGCGCTTTAATTTCATCGCTTTTTCCTGGTGCTCTGCTAAGCGCGCTAGGATTATATCTAGAATACCACCGCTCTCACCAGCTGCTACCATATTGACATATAGATCATCGAACGCCTCAGGATGTTTTCGCAAACCGTCGGAGAGTGTTCCTCCTGATTCAACCGTTTCCTTGACATCACTCATTACCTTTCTAAAAACCTTGCTGTCATGCTGGTTTGCCAAAATTCCAAGGGCCTGCACCATCGGAAGGCCGCTATCAATCATAGTTGCAAACTGACGGGTAAAAAGCACCACATCCTTGCCACTGACTTTTGGACCAAAGCCAGGGATCTTAAGTTCCATCTCCAAACCTTTTCCTTTTTCACGGATGCGACTGGCATTTGGAATAATCCGCTGCCCCTTTAGGTGGTTAAATACCGACTGAACATCCCTAGCCTCCATCTCACCTGAGACTTTCTTTCCTAGCGCATTTTTACCTTCCCATACAAAAACTGTCATATTTTATCTCCTCGGTTTGCTTGAACTTTTCAAATCAATTGCAAGAATTACTCCTTTGCTTTCTCTACTTCCCCACTCCCTAAGTATTCGGGATATCAAGCAATTTGTTTCCTAATATATTTTCCTATGTACCCAAATTCCTAATCAGGCATTGTAACCCTTAAAACTTCCTCCACCGTGGTTACACCTTCCTTTAACCTTGCTAATCCTGAAGCACGCAAAGTCAGCATTCCTAGCCGCGCAGCCTCACGTTTAATCTCTGCTGCTGAAGCACCATTAAGTACAAACTCCTTTAACTCGTCATACATAGGCATGACCTCATATAGCGCTGTACGTCCCTTATAACCGGTGCCTGAACAGCGATCACAACCTTTTCCTTGTTTAACCTTAATAAGCCTAGCTTCCTGTGCCGGAATGCCTATGTTCACTAAAATCTCCGGATTAACTTCAACTGTCTGGACACAGTTTGAACATACACGTCGTGCAAGCCTTTGAGCTAAAATGAGATTAATTGATGATGCCACCAAGAATGGCTCGATACCCATATTAAGCATGCGATTAATTGTAGAAGGAGCATCATTTGTATGCAGAGTAGAAAGCACAAGATGTCCGGTCAGTGAAGCCTTGATTGCAATCTCGGCAGTCTCATAATCTCTAATCTCGCCCACCATGATAACATTCGGATCCTGCCTTAAGAACGCTCTTAGTGCGGCAGCAAAATTAAACCCGATCTCTTCATGCATCTGCGCTTGATTAATTCCGGGTATGTTAAACTCCACCGGATCCTCTGCTGTACTGATATTAGTTCCTACTTTATTTAATTCGGCGAGTGCAGAGTATAGAGTAGTCGTCTTGCCGGATCCGGTTGGACCGGTAACCAAGACCATGCCGTGGGGTTTAGAAATTCCAGTCTTAAAATCCCTAAGCTGCCCGACTTCAAAACCTAATTTAGTCATATCTAGCTGAAGATTTGACTTATCGAGTAAACGCATACAAACCTTCTCTCCAAACAAGGTTGGTAGTACGTTAACGCGAAAATCCATCTCCTTACCGTTCCCAAGCTTAAGTTTAATACGACCGTCCTGAGGCAAGCGGCGCTCGGCGATATCTAGCTCAGACATGATTTTAATTCTGGAGGTAATCGCGTTCTTCAATTTGGGCGGAGGCTTCATGATCTCATATAGCACGCCATCAATACGGAAACGAACCCGAAAGGTTTTCTCATACGGCTCGACATGGATATCAGATGCGCGCTTTTTAATCGCATCAGTTAGGATTGCGTTTACAAGCTTCACTACAGGAGCATCCTCTGTTGCTCGCTCTAACTCTCCTAGATCAAGATCCTTCTCACCCTCTACAACTTCAACGTTATCATCAGAGAGATCGTTAATGATACTGTCATACGAAACATTACTGTCGTAGGCTTTTTCCTGCTTGTGCTTAACAGCAACCTCGGAGGCTAGTACTACCTGAATATCAAGTCCGGTAATAAATTTAATATCATTCAGCGCCACGATGTTGGACGGATCGACCATAGCAATAGTCAGCGTCGTGTCCTTTTTAACAAGTGGGACTAGTCCATGTTTCTGTGCTAAGTTTGCCGGAATAAGCTGTAGAATGGAGGGATCAAGATCATAATCATCCAACTGCACAACAGGAATACCGTACTGTTGACCAAGTGTCTGCAGTAGATCCTCTTCAGCTATGAAACCAAGCTTTACAAGATGCCCACCCAGAAAGCCACCACTAGTTTTGCAGGCATCAAGCGCCTGGGTAAGTTGCTCGGGCGTAATTAAGCCTGTGCGTACGAGTAACTCTCCTACTCTTGCAGACATTATCCTTCCTTAATGACTCAGATAAAAATTGTTCCCTTATTGACAATAATCGGCACCACTTGCTAACAACTTGAAATAAATGAATTTCCTGACTAGTCAGAAGTTGCAGTGACAAAAAATGTAAGTTATTCTTAGTGCTTACGCATGGCTGGAAGAATAAAAAAAAACTCTAAAATCAAGGTTTCCACTTTACCCGAAGAGGAGCCTTCAACCTTGGATACTGATGTTCTATTAGACAAGGGAGAGAAGGATAATGTCATAGAGGTGCTCCCGGATGAGGTCAAGGGATATACCGTTGTTCCAGTCGAGCCTGAGTTAGATGAGGAGGATGAGGCCAACGCTAGTAAGCCTGTACCGTTTGATCCTCTTAAAGTCTATCTTAGAGAGATTAGTCGTAATCTGCAGCTCAGTAGAGAGGAGGAGCATGAACTTGCTCTCAAATATACAAAAGAGAAGGATATAGAAGCTGCCTATCGCTTAGTAAGTAGCAATCTCTGGTTAGTAGTCAAAATCGCCAAGGAGTATGAACGCACGGCGCGTCAACTAATGGATCTTATTCAGGAGGGAAACATAGGTTTAATGGAAGCAGTTAAAAGCTTTGATCCTTACCGCGGTGTGCGCCTACCAAGTTACGCAGTCTGGTGGATTAGGGCTTATATTCTAAGATATCTGCTTGCAAACTGGAGAATGGTCAAGATTGGCACGACTCAAGCGCAGCGGAAACTATTTTTCAACCTTACTAAAGAGAAGGAGCGACTAGAAAAAGAGGGCTTTCGGCCTACACCAAAACTTATTGCTGAGCGCCTCGATGTTAAGGAAGGTGAAGTCGTCGAAATGGAACAACGGCTTGGCTCCTCTGATCTTAGTGTCGATGCGCCACTTCAAGAGGATTCAGATAGCAATCTTCTTTCTATACTGCCGGACGGCGCACTCTCAGTCGATGAACTTCTCTCGCAGAAACAGACTAGAGCACTGATACAGGAAGCATTTATCGAATTTTTAACGACATTAAATGAAAAGGAACAGGCTATTTTCAGAGAACGTCTTCTAAGTGAGGAAAAGGCCACACTAAATGACCTAGCCAGCCGCTTTTCTTTAAGCAAAGAACGGATACGACAGTTAGAGGAGAGGATCAAAGAGAAACTTAAAACATTCCTGCTTGATAAATTCGGTACAAGGCTTCAGGATGAGGGGATTAAAATATGAGTGAAAAACGGAGCAATTTTGCGTTTCCCCTACGGGTGATTATCCTGATGATCCTCGTAGCGGCATTAGTTCCAATCGCCTTTGTCGGTTGGGGTAGGATTTATACTGGGTTTATCGAGCGTACGCCGCCAAATATTCAGATAACTGAGTTTCCGCGCGGAGTCGGAGTCGCCCCCGTAAGGGCAAGCTTCTCCCTACTCGATGAGAACTCCGGTCTGGATGAAGTTGTAGTTCGAGTTTGGCAAAAAGGTAGTTCAACAGAGCTGCTGCGCAAGTCGCTACAGGGTCAAGCCAAGGCCCAGATTAATATTGAAATCGCCGGCGAGAAGAGTAGTTTGGCGGAGGGAAGTGCTGAGGTTGAAGTGCGGGCTTTTGATCGTAGTCTGTGGTCGAACGCTTCCGAGATACGAGTGCCGGTCTTGGTTGATTATCGCCGTCCTAAAATAGAGGTACTTACCGAGCAGCACAATGCGCGCCGCGGAGGCTCACAGCTTATTTTCTATCACGCCTACGATGAAGATCTAGCAGTTAGCGGTGTAAAGGTTGGAAACCGTACCTATGAAGGCTTCCCAGCACGTGGTATCGACCGCGATTTTGAGGATCCCAATCTCTATGCCGCTCTATATGCTATAGATCTTAGTTATAAGCCTGGAACTACGATCAAATTATTCGCAGAGGACCGTGTCGGAAATGCCACCTCACTCCCATTTTATAACAAAGCCCTAGATCGATCATTTGGAAAAGCTGAGATTAAAGCTTCGGATAATTTTCTGCGTGAGCAGGTATCCTTATTAGTAAAGCGAAATCAGGGTGAGATCGAAGAGTATAGTAGGCGCATCGGCAAGTCTCATGACTTTAATTCACATGGCTCTGAGGAGGATCTAATCAATAGATTTAAATTTGTTAATGAGAGTCTGCGTGAATATGACAATGACAAGATCGTAGGGCTACTAAAAGGGCCGCGCTATGAACGTTACTTTGATCGGCCTTTTGTGCGCAATCTTGGATCGATAGAGATCCCATTCGGCCGGGAGGTTTTCTTTCAGGTTGATGAAAAAACAATCTCATCAACAGTTAGTAAAGGTTTTGAAGTCAGACCATTTAATCCGCAAAGCGCCGAGGTAACAGCAGCGGCGAGCGGCATCGTCATTTTTTCCGAGAACATCGGTACATATGGGAGAACAGTGGCCTTAGATCACGGCTTTGGGCTTGTTTCTATTTATTCTCATTTGGAAGAGGTAAAAGTTGCCAAGGGTGATACTGTAAAGGCCGAGCAGGAGATTGGAGGTATGGGACGTACCGGATTAGCTAGAAATTTGGGTCTGTATTTTGAGATGCGCCTACACGGACAGCCAGTCGATCCGCTGGAATGGTGTGATAAAGAGTGGTACAATATTCATATTACCCAAAAAATTAACAGCATTAAGAAGCTACTGGGATTGATCTCAGTAACGCCATTGGAATAATACGCAGATGAATAGAAATTTTATAGGACTAGTACTTACATTTTTAGTAGTTGCAGGAGTGCTTATTTTTAAGGCTACCAGTGAGAGCACAGCAACCGTGCTGCTCCCTTCCGACCTTATTAAGGCAGGCAGTGCAAGTAGCCTAACGAGAATTAGAGTTGGTGCACGTATAGCGGATGCGGAGATTCTTTACACAGTTGAACCTAAGATCGAACTTAGATTTAATGTAGAGGATCCTAAAGATCCGAATGGATCAATTCCTGTTATCTATAACGGACTTAAGCCTGACATGTTTGCTTCTGGCAGAGATGTAATTATCGATGGCGAATATATTGGCGGAACACTGATAGCGAGTCGACTGCTAACTCAGTGCCCGTCAAAATATGAGCCGCCGAAGGGGTAGTAAATACAAAAGACCAAAGCAACATCAACAATATGAATTTTCTTTATAAATTTAAAAGACTGGGACCGCGGGCATCTTGCCCGCAACGTAGTGGCAGCTAATTCGTTTGCGGGCAAGAGGCTCGCGGCCCCAGTCTTTATAACTGTATAATATTTATCACTCTTTAACTGACATTCTTAGTTGTAGCTTATAATAGACAATCTCGCAGATTTTAGGGTAAAATTTAAAACCTCGTCTCAGGCGATCCAGTAACCTGCTAAATTTACTATAAATAGAAATGCTCAACTGCTTTTCGCCCCCTAGATAAACTTCCTTAACGCCAAAAACACTTTATCATAGTAGTTAATGAGTCCAGATGCCTCTACTGCTCGTACTGCTTTGCCAGTAAATTCTGCAAAGCTAACAGTACTGCCTTCTATCCAGGCAGAAGAATCTAAAGCTCCACCAAAATATCCACCTTTTCATACTATCGGCCCTGAAGAGCAGGCTGAGTGGAGAGCGAAGGAGGCTGCCATGGCAAAGATACTTGATCTTCTCTGCACATCTCCAATTCTATTAGTCTGGAGAGCGAACGACTCTCAACTTGAAAGGCTTGATGTAGCTTCAGACCTAGATAAATCTAAACAGGCAAAAAGAATTGTAGATCTATTAACAGATAAGTTTAAGCATCTGATGAAACTACAACGTCCAATTACTAAAGAACGGGTTAGAACCGAGATGAAAGAGATCGTGAGAGCTGCGGTAAAAGAATACGGCTTGAATTATGACTCTGAGATAGATAGGAAAGCTCGCGTAGCGATTCTAACTGAGCTCAGAAAAGTTGCAGCACTTAAAGTACCAGAAGATATTACTGCACTTAAAAAACGGGAGCACGATTTTCTAATGGATCAAGGCTGGATGAAGGAGGTCTACACCGAGCTTTGTGATGCAGTTGCCAAGCTTTCAGATGTACAGAGAAAGCTTTATGCAAGATATAGCCCTTCTCTACTTGGAAGATTAAAGGGAGAGGAACGAGCCGCTGGGGCAGAGGGTTTATTACGTGCAATTGAAAAATTTGAGATGGATAAAGGATTTAGCTTCAAGACATACGCCGGACCTCATGTAAAGGCAGCTGTAAAAGAGTTTGTAGATAATGAGTTAGCAAGAATTGGAGTTTCCGGGCGTCAAATTCGTCCAGTACTGATGATTAAAGGCTGCTGGGATATCGCTCATGAAGCGCATGGAAGAAACCCTACAATGGATGAGCTACTTACAGCTATTAATGAAACAGCCCCACTGAGGTTAAACAGGCAGAGAACCGATTATGGCAACAGAGAGAGAAAACAAAAGCCATGGAATGCAAAAATGGTCGTTGAAAATATCACTGCGCTAGCACGAGTCATGCTTACTGATGAATCACCTGTAGATAAAAGTAGGCCACCCCCAGCCTCACCAATGAAAGAGGCGCTATCAAAGCTATCTAGTTCAGGGAATCCGGATGCACTAGCAGATCTCCTCTCCTTTCTTATAGAGAGTGCTGGACACCTAGTCTACTCAATTGATGACAAGCTGCCTGGTCATTCTAGTAATGAGACAACTTACGCAATAAATCTAAGAGACTCAGACATGCCGACACCGCTTACCACTCTTATTGGTATGGAGACATCTGTTGATGACTGGAAGATTGATTTCATTCAAATAATTGAAGATTTTCCTTTTACCGGAGCTAACTATAAGCACATTATCGTGCTTAGATATCTTAATGGTTTATCACCAAGTGACATAGGCAAAAGGCTTAGAATCCCGACACCTCACGTATTAGAGCAGGAAAGACATGCGCTGGCAGAGCTTAGGGCTAGCTCAGAGCTCCAGAGCTTCCTGCCGCGTCCTTCATTATTAAATGTTTGAAGATTGTGCGCACTATTTCCTGTCCTGAAGGACAGGAACTGTTGAGAATGCTAGTAAAAAGGCCGATTTTGCAATCCGCTACTGACATAGATTTTAATCGACACTTACACACAAGTAGTTGACAAGTGACAGAATAACGGTACGGTATTCTGTCACTTGCTATAGTTATACGATCGAAGCGGAAGATCCGTTTAAACTTAAACCTTAACGTCAACGAGGCCGGCAGTCCTCTAAACAATTCACCTCTCAATCATTCTCAACCCCTCACTTATATCCTGCAGATCGATCTTTCCATCAGCAACGATTCTATTAATCTGCCGTGCTCTATTGATTAAATCAGTATATTTAGAAAATCCCTCAAATCCACCAATCGTAGAAAGCAATCCATCGGCGAAATCCTGAAAGGTGACTTTCCCTCCATCGATCATCCTGCCCACATAGCCACCCATTGAAGAGATTGCATTAGTGGCGAGGCTTCCAATCCTACTCGTCACAGAGCCGATACCAGGAATTAATCCGCTCGCATACTGAACGAGTTGTCCTAAACGAGCCTTGCCTGATGCGATCATTGATCCTGCCATTTTAACCCCCTGCGCAACGACAGTTCCAAGCCCCGGCAAAGCAACTGAAACAATATCAGCGAGCGGTGCTATAATAGGCATGGCCTTCTGCATCAAGCCTTTTAGTCCACCTGATTTCTTATACGAGTATGAGACAGCATAGCCTGATTCAGGATCTATCTTTATTTCAAACCGCCGCCGACCATCCTTGATCGATAACCCATCATCCGGATTATTTATAAATTTATGCAATCCCACCTCATACCTTTCAATTACATCCTCAATCGCTTTATTCGCAGCTGTGTCAGTAAAAACACTCCCACTCTTCCTACTCGGAAGCTCCTCCACCGGAAAGCCGCCTACAAGACTAATCTCCGCAAGTTTTCGATTCTGCTCCGGAGTTAATCCAGGGTTTCGCAACCTTATAAACCCATGCTCTTTACTAAAGGCAAGAAAACCGTTCTCAGAATCCCCTAACCCACCGTTTGCCTCAATCGCTTGTGCAAGCACCGCATTCCATTCCGCGTTAAAAATATTGGCCATGCCAACTTCTCGCATCTGCTGCACCTCCGGTAGCGTAGGTACAATAGCCGCTATATATTCTTTTTTAATTCCGGACGTAACTATTGTAGGATCGAAGATCGGCTTGCTGCCGTAACTAAATGCGGAGAGGAGCGCTGGTGCGACCATCTCGTTAGCACGATTCTGAGAGAAGTATTCGATTAAGCGTCTGTTCTCAGTTATAGCTCTCGGATCGGAAACGACACCGTTATTTGAAGCTGTTGCCGACCAGGTAGAACCATCTACACTCCTACTACTCTGAGACTTTAGCCGTTCTAGAAGATTACCCAGATCCCCAAGCTCGCTGATTAGTCTAGGTAAGATATTAGAATCAGCCTCTGAATTGAAATTATTTAAAACCGAACTATCTGATCTTATCTCCATAGATCTTCTCTTTAAAATAGTAGACGGGCCCTATATCTATCTATTCGGAGAAAATAGGAAAAAGTTTCCTGGGGCGTTCTTACTGGGACCGCGGGCATCTTGCCCGCTACTCAGCGCTATTAGATCCGTTTGCGGGCAAGATCACGCTTCGCGTGGACTTGTTGAAGCTTGCTTCGCAAGCTTTTATCTTACGCTGCCTAGTAGCAGTGCTAGCGCACTGCCCAGGCGCGGTCCCAGTAAAAAAAGCCTTCATCTACTCTACTCTTTGCCTTTTCCATCCTGTTATAAGAGAATAAGGTCATGAATGAACTTGGACATTTTGCACTTTGCTTAGGCTGGATCCTCTCACTTTTCGGCGTTATTGGCGGCTGCTATTCAGGACTAAGGAGACGCAGCGACTGGCTATTAAGTGTGAGAAACTCGACTATTCTTGTCTTTATCTGCACCACTGTAGCAATAGCCTCACTAGCTTACGGCTTTCTTACATATGACTTTACTAATCAGTATGTCTGGCAATTCTCAAATATAGAGATGGAGTGGGTATACCGAGTTTCCGCGATCTGGGGCGGCATGGATGGCTCGATGCTGCTCTGGGTATTTTTTCTCGCAATCTCCTCAGCCGTTGTGGCAGCACGCACAACTAGTTATCCGATCCACCTGATGCCTTGGGTTTTGGCAATCATAAACTCATCTCTCTTATTCTTCTTAACTGTAGTGGTATTTTTTACTAATCCATTCCGTTACCTGAAAGCATCCTTTATTCCCCCGGATGGCAATGGGCTAAACCCACTACTCCAGAACCCTTACATGGCAATTCATCCACCATGCCTATACGCAGGCTTTACAACTTTTGCGATACCGTTTGCATTTTGCTTAGCAACACTGCTTGCTAAAGACAACTCTAACGAGTGGGTGCGGCTTACCCGCCGCTGGACACTGGTGGCTTGGGGATTTTTGACCGCCGGCATAGTACTGGGTGGGCATTGGGCTTATATAGAGCTTGGCTGGGGTGGTTTTTGGGCCTGGGATCCGGTTGAGAACGCTTCGTTTCTGCCCTGGCTATCAGCGACTGCATACCTTCATTCAGTCATGGTCCAAGAGCGGAAAAACATGCTTAAGTTTTGGAATATCTGGCTCATAATTCTAACCTATGCTTTGACAGTTTTTGGGACCTTTTTAACGAGATCAGGCGTTGTACAAAGTGTGCATGCTTTTGCTTCAACTGATGTAGGCTGGATATTTCTTGTATATCTTGGAATCATTATCGGCACAGGGTTAATATTATCAATTATGCGCCGATCGGATCTTAAGTCCGAACGACAGATCGAAAGCCTCCTTTCTAGGGAAGCTGCCTTTCTTGTAAATAACCTTATATTCTTAAGCATTCTTTTTACGGTATTCTGGGGGGTAATGTTCCCTATCGCTTCAGAGGCGCTGACTGGAACGAAACAAGCGGTAGGTATCGCATTTTTTAATATTGTAAATGTTCCTCTCTTTCTTGCTTTGATCGCATTAATGGGCATTGGTCCTCTTATTGCGTGGCGCAGGTCGAACTTCTCATCTTTACGTAAAATCTTTATGGTTCCACTCATAAGTGCGATGGTGATTGCTGTTATATTAGTCTGGGTTGGAATTGATCGCTTCTATCCTCTCCTGTCATACAGCCTGTGTTGGTTTGTTTTCATGACTATAATGGGGGAGTATCACCGCGGACTAAAAGCCATCAAGCCTTTTCGCACATCTGACAATGTGACTTCCGGAATCGCTACTCTCTTTAGGCGTCACCGCACCCGTTACGGTGGCTATCTTATTCACCTCGGGGTGGTCGTTGTAGCAGTCTCGATTACAGCTTCAATGGCATACAAAGTTGAGCGTGAATTTACACTTGGCAAGGGAGAGACTATCTCCATCGGTCGTTTTAATTTTGAGCTTCTCGATGTAGAATCAAAGAATACTAAAAACTATGAATCTCTGTCGGCCGTAACGGCAGTCTATCTAATTTCAAGCGGAGAGCAGATTGCAACCCTGCGGCCAGAAAAGAGATACTATCCTAGGAACAAGGAGACAACAACTGAGGTTGCACTTAGAATGGGACCACGTGAGGATGTTTACCTCGCTCTAGCAGGCTTAGATGATCAGGGTCAAAGAGTTGCCTTTAAATTATTCATCAATCCGCTACAGGTGTGGCTCTGGTTTGGGGCAATGATTATGGTTTTTGGAACAGTTGTGGTTGCCCTGCCCGAACTTATCACAAGTAAGGAACAGGCCTTGGAGGGAACCCCAATAAGCATATGATTACTACTTTCTCGATTATATTAGCACTAATTGTAGCACGTATTGTTATATATCCATTCTTTAGTGGCAGCTCTGAGATTACTTTTGATCCTATAGCTGGAACAGAGCAGGCCGAACAATTCCGCCGCTCAGTTAGGCTACAGTCAGACTTGGCGCATGATCTAGCAACCTGCAAGTTGTCTGCTGATGATTATAGCGAGCTGACTAAACAGAAGTAGAGGTCATTCATCGATCTCTGCCTTGCCCTGTGCAATCTCTTTAATCTCTTCATCCGAGAGTGACTCCACCATCGAGGTAGGGAGATTCTCCGACATAAATTGGCGTACATCATCTGTCTGTACCAGCTCAGCTAACACTTCCTGATAAAGCTGAGGAGTTGCATGCGGGCTGATATCTGCCTTGGTACGTTCAAGCCAGTTATGTTTAGAGGCCTTTTCACGAATTATGCTTGTTTCAAAGAGGAGCTTATAGAGCTCTTTCTGTAGCGGATAAAAAGCACCGAGAATTGGCTCTTGAGGCGCCTCTCCCGTTTGCAATAATGATGTAAGCCAGAAATTAACGACTTGAAATCCTAACTCATCCTTCTTTCCTGCCGTATAATCATTTACGCTCCGACTCAGAGATTCATGAAAAAGCGTAGTCAGCGGCACGCCAAACCCCAACTGTTGCAATAGACGTGCAGCAATATGAAGAGAGGTCGTGGACCAATGTGAGAACTCGTATTCCAAATCCCAGAGCATCCGTTTTTTGTTTAAGTGTTTTTTATATGCTAAAAACTCCTGCTCTTTTTCCAAAGCAAACATCGCCTGACAATAAAACGGGATGCCAGCAGCAATTATAGTACGCCGCACACCTATGTTTGGCACTGTCAATCCTAGGTGAACTGCCAACTCTACTCTAGAGTTTATAGATTTAAAATCGATTACTTGTTTAATATGGTTACTATCTCCTACCATGGCGTTAATCTTTCTGTAGGTAAATATTGTGCCGATGATAGAAGCTAAATCTGCAGGTTGATAAAGTCGCACAAGATCATATGAGGATAGAAAGGCGAAACTCGCTATGTCATCCATTTTAAAGGTCATGGCAGCATGGTAAAAAATCGCCTTAAATGTAGGGGATCGGAGCAGTCTCATGACTAAGAACTGAGAAGCCGGATTGGCTGAAGCGCGCGATTGATTAGAGTCCAACATCAAAGCACGTATTGGCGCTGTAAACAAAGATGGAATCTTTTTAAATTTACCAACGTAATCATTCGCTACATCCCATGATTGTTTATCAGATATTTTCATAGTATTTGTAAGAGTATCGGAGCTGAATATTTATAACAGTAATATTTTACCAGGTTCACTATAAACCGTATATAAATATAATCTCTATTCTGTTGATTCAGATTAAAGCAGCCTGCTATGCTTAGGCAGTAGGAAAACCTTCTATAAACTAGGTTATTTTCGTAGATCGTTTGCCGATACTTTTTCATAATCGTATGCTTTACGGCTGCTCAAATCTTACAAAAAGTTACGGATCGCAATCCGTACTTAATAATATCACCTTGGAGCTTTACCCCGGGTTAACTCTAATACTTGGTTCTAACGGCTGCGGAAAATCAACCTTACTTAGAATCCTTAGTGGGTTGATCAAAGCGGACAGTGGTCAACTTTTACTCGAAGGTGCGGTGCTAAAAGAGCCTCCTTATCAACGCATTGGTCACCTTGGGCATAGCTTAATGCTCTATGCAGATCTTACAGTCGCAGAAAATTTACATTTTTTCGCCAATCTCTTAAATGCTCCGCTACCAAATCGGGAAATATATGAAAAGTGGGACTTAACTAAAATTTTAGGGAAACGAGTACGCGCACTCTCACGTGGACAGCAGCTACGCGTATCACTGGCACGAGCTTTTCTAAATAACCCTCTCATCTTGCTCCTTGATGAACCAAGTTCAGCACTGGATGATCAATCTTTTAAATTACTGGAGCAGCAGCTGCTCTTTAATGAATCAAGAATTTCACTTATTGCCAGTCACGACACCACACGCTTTATCCCGTTAGCGGAGAGAGTACTAGTGTTAAAAGATAATAAAATCATTAGCGATGCTTCAAATGAAGGTTCAAAACATGCAGCACTTGAGATCTACAGGGGGAGCGTAAGATAATGCTACTAGTTGATCTAATCAAAAAAGAGTTAACGATTGAGCTACGCAGTAAGGAGTCTTTGGTATTAATCTTTTCTCTTTCTATTTTATTCTCTGTACTTACCTCCTTTGGAGTCAGTAGCGCCTTTCTGAATCCAGAAACAACTGCAAAGATATTTCCCTTGCTTGCCTGGTTGCTTTTTCTATTTACTGCCACTGTTTCTATTGGTCGCACATATGAATACGAGATAGAACATATGGCAATAGAAGGGGTAATCCTGAGCGGCGCCTCATTGACTCAAGTTTATATAGCCAAAGTTGTCAGTAACTTTTTAATAATGTTTATTGCGCAGCTCTTCTCTTTAATACTTCTGGCTATACTTTTGGATCTAGATATACTCTCGAAATTTCTGACACTAACAACATTAAGCGCACCGGTAGTTTTTGCTTATTCAGCCCTCTCCTCTCTGGTGCTGGCAATCTCCAGTACTTCTAAGTTAAAACAGATGCTACTTCCCTTGATTCTACTGCCCTTACTATTTCCGCTTTTTTTTGCTGCTCTAGAGCTTACTCCAAAGGTTCTCTCGGACGGTGTACTTGATGTTGAATCATTTTGGTTTACTCTTCTATTATCATTGGATCTACTGTATCTTCTCTTAGGTATCAACCTTTATCGATTTGTAGTACGCGAATGAACGATATTATATTTGGAACGGTAACAAGAAGGATTGAACTTGCTGCTATTTTATTGGCTACGGCTCTTATCACCTACGCTAATTACCTTGTATTTCTTGTAGTCCCGAATGAAAAGTTTATGGGACCGGTTCAAAGGATTTTCTATTTCCATGTAGGCTCAGCTATTGCTTCCTATTTTGCCTTCGCTATTGTTTTTATAGCGAGTCTTGTCTATCTCGCTACTTATAGCCGTATTGCAAATATATTTAACCAGGCTGCCGGTGAGGTTGGTTTTGTATTCTGTACGATAGTACTACTCACGGGGATGATCTGGGGCCATTCAGCCTGGAACACCTGGTTTAGATGGGAACCACGACTGCTGACATTTTTACTACTTTGGTTAATTTTTCTAGGTTTTAATATTCAACGAATGTTCGGGGATCAGATTAGACAAGGGTCTCATCTCGCTGTAATAGGCATATTAGGTGTAGTTACCGTTCCGATCATGATCTTCTCGATCAAGCTTCTACCGAACATTCCGCAGCTCCATCCACAGGTAGTAGAGAATAGAGGCCTTCGCGATCCAAGCTACATATTGACAATGTGGGTGGCAATCTGCGCCCTAGTTTTACTCCAGTTTATTCTGGTTTGGTTTAGAGCAAAAATTGATCTTTTAGAGGATAAAGAAAATGGAACAGGTGCCTAATACATTTCCCGATCTATTTTTCGGCTATACAGTAATTTGGCTAATCCTGGCCGGCTATATTTTGAAAATCTGGCTCAAACTCGCAAGAAAATAAGCAACCTTTAGTCATATCTCTTAGCTGGATCAGGAATTTCATAATTTACTATACTTCCATCCAGCATCCGTACCTCAACCTTAAGATTGTTCGGATATTTTGCGCCAGGCTTTGAGAAGCTGAACTTCTCCTGTACCCCTGTTTCCCCGTAGCCAGTTGAACGACCGCGATCGAGGACTCGTCCATTTTCATCTTTCAGCGTTACCGCTTCGACTAAGTGTGCAAAATTATTCGGGAGCAATACCGCAAGATTACCATCGCCACTAGATATTGGTTTAAATAGAAAGTTTGTTGGACCATCAACGACGGTGCTGCGCGGGGTAATTGTCGGCGTATTTTGATCAATAAACTCGCTAACTGTAGACGGCGTAGGCACCACTGCCTCCACCACCTCCTCCTCCTCCTCGGAAGTTTGTGTATTACTATCTACAGCTGGCTGGCTAACCGTAACTGGAGCAGCTGCTTCCTCAGAGGTATGTGTATTATTGTTTCCATTTGAGTCTTCTATTAGAGGCGCCGCACTATCAACTTCTGGTGTCTCCACCGCAGAATCAAAGCTCTCGATCTTTGCACGTGCTAACAAAAGCGCATTTTCAAGTGTATCGACCGCAATAGTATGATCATTTTTCCCGCCGCGATTGTCCCAGATTTTTTCATGATTATTATCAAGCTGACAGGCTGAAAATGCCTGTGCCTGAATCTTGTCCCCTTCTTCAGTTGTAAGTATGCCACTACTTACCATTTCATAAAGCGCTCCTCTACCAGCTTCTTCGTAGGAGACATAGCCATCGGGCATTTTTATCGCCCGTTCGTGCTGCATAAGCATCTGATGATATTGCTTGCCCAGATCTGCGCCTTTAAGCTTGGTAATACGTTCCTCGATTAGACCGGCAAATAACGCCTCTTCACTGACCTTATTTGCCTGATCAGTTTTGACAAGACCACTTAACATGGTCTCAAAAGTGGTATCTGTTGTGCTCCCTTGATCTGACTGATCTTGAGTTGTGCCTGCCTCTCCAATGGTGCCAAGTGCCTGAATTGCCTTGGTTAGGTTCAGAAACGATGCCTGTGTCATATGTAAATTTCCTTATTTACTTTTTTAAACTACAAACCAACCTTGGTTTACTAAGGGTTATAGAAAGCAGGAATTGTGCCAGCTTTACTATACTGAATGAGAAAATAACTTAGCGTTATTTTGCCATGCCGGCGATATTGTACTCTTTAACTTTATTAAGAAGTGTCTTGTAGCTAACACCTAGGATTACGGCTGCCTTACTCTTATTACCTGCAGTCTGCTCTAAAGTACGCTGTATTAAATCTATCTCTGCCCGCTGAGCTGCCTGTGTCGCCACATCAATTAATGATGAAGCAGATTGAATAATCGCATCCAGCTCAGAGCGCACACTAACACCTAAATGCTGAGCTTTAATTTTATCCTCAGCTAGAATCACAGCTCGCTCGATTACATTCTCTAACTCACGTGCATTACCTGGCCATTGATAACATCTGAGAACAGCCTGAGCCTCTTTCTCAACCTCAAGCGCCTCTTTACCTATACTATTACAGAAATACTCGATAAAATGACGGGTCAATAGATCAATATCCTGACCTCGCTCACGCAGCGGCGGAATAGTAAAAGTAACCACCGCTATACGATAATAAAAATCCTCCCGTATCTTTCCCTGATTTAGCGCCTCTTCAATCTTAATATTGGTTGCGGCAATTATACGTGGCGCCGCCTTAATCTGTTTATTGCCGCCAACGCGCTTAATTTCCCGCTCCTGTAAGGCGCGCAACAACTTAACCTGCAGTGAAAGCGGCATATCACCAATTTCATCCAAAAATAATGTGCCTTCGGCTGCAAGCTCGAATACACCTATACGTGTCTGAGTAGCGCCTGTAAAAGCCCCAGCTTCATGGCCAAAAAACTCACTCTCCAATAGATCTGGGGGAATGGCAGCGCAATTTACAGCGATAAATGTTTCATTTGCTCGGTTACTATGATCATGGATATAACGCGCTAACAGCTCTTTTCCTGTTCCTGACTCTCCCAAAACTAAAACCGAGGTGTCAACACGGGCGACCTTACGTGCCTGAGTCATCAGGCGCTGCATGCTTGGATCCTCGGTTAATAGAGAACGCTCACGTCGGTTTCTTGGTAACGCACGGTTTACAATACGCTTATGGTCGATGACATCCTTTACGATCGAGACTAAGGCTTCCGGCTCAAACGGCTTACTTATAAAATCATTAGCTCCTAACTTCATCGCCTCTACTGCAATATCTATAGAACCGAATGCAGTCATAATGATAAAAGGGGAGGTAATATTCCTTGTCCGAGTTTCTCTAAGCAGATCTATCCCATTTTTTTGTGGCAATTTGAAATCTGAAAGGATTAGCGAGTACTGTTGCGCTTCTATGAAAAGGCTTGCTTCCTCAGCCGTCTTAGCGCTATCTACAATATACCCCTGGCGTTTTAGTACCTCGATTAGCACTTCACGCAACGTATCTGCATCTTCAACTATGAGGATCTTCTCCATGCTCGTAGTATTTAGGCAAATCTGGGGCCAACTATCAGAAACAGAATTTACCGTCTCTAAATCCAAATAACTATCGGCAGGAAATCGTAAATTCTTGAATTCATTTGGTTTAATTTATAGGTTATCCAATTCTGATAACTAAATGATCTACTTATACTTTTTGCAGAGTGAGGAAAAATATACCGGTGTGCAGTGTTTGCGGTGTTATAGTGAATGACAAAATAGGGAGTGAGATAAGTCCGCAGCGAATTTCGCTACGGACTTATCTCACTTGCTATAATTGGCGGAAGGAGAGGGATTCGAACCCCCGGATCCCTTGCGGGATCGCCGGTTTTCAAAACCGGTGCCATAAACCACTCGGCCATCCTTCCGAATTATTTAAGTGCTCAAAGAGCACTTAAACAATTCGCCCTGCTTGCCCTGAGCCTGCCGAAGGGAATGTCCATCGAAAGGCCCGCAACTAACAATAACAGATCAAATTAATATGTTATGTAGGAAGTCGACCCTTCGACTCGCTATCGCTCGCTCAGGGTCTCCGCCATTAATTGTTCTGCATGACAGAACAATAAATGGCGGAGAGAGGGGGATTCGAAC
>CAZKXU010000060.1:0-21209 GCA_964556665.1 uncultured Bdellovibrionales bacterium
CATAGGCTTGCCTCGTTGATCTATTGTGAATACGCCCAGCGAGAAATTCGAGTGATTTGAAATAGGTAAATAATCTGGCTTGAAAGGGGGTGGGGACGAGTGGCCCGAAGCGATCGGGAAGATTTAGATTAATACCTGTTGGTCTGTAAGGCTTAAGCTCTGCATCGTTTAGAGTAATCTGAAGAATAATAAGATCAGCACCCTCTGATAGCGCCGTCTCGACTTTGCTTACTTCATGGGATGTTGAATACGCTGGAACACCATAATTAATAACCTCAGCTGCATGATTAGATTTTCTCAGATTCAACATGCGTTCAAGAACTTTTGGAAAGGCGTCTGTGAACTGCATATAAGGGGCAAAAGAGTAAGAATCACCTACCACACCGATGCGAAATATATTAACGGGCTTTGGTACAGTGTACCTATTTCCCTGCAGATTAAGAGCGGCTTCAGGCTTAAAATAAAACTTTGGCCGATCGCTCCAGTGCTGTTTTGTTAGTATGAGTGGTGATAATATGCGGAATAAGATTTCAAAAATCACCAGTGCTAAACAAATACCGAAAATGCCAGCAGTGAGTGCTGCACCTGTTTTTTTTATTATGCCCACGCGCGGCGCTGGTATAGGGCTTATGCAATGCTCCTCGATGGGTGATGGATTAAAGGCGCGTGCCAATTTTGATACTCCAAGTTGCTATCAAAAATTATATGTTTACTCTGTCTTTACAATCTAGCCTATATCGGTGACTACGTTATCAGTTAACAATAGCTGCAAACGGCAGCTTCTCTACGACCTGATCGTAAAGTTCATTAAGTTTACCCTCAAATACTTCAAAGGTATACCGCTTCTCAGCAAGCTCTTTTGCTCGTTTACCGAGACTTTGTGCAAATTCCTGATTTTGTAAAAGTTTATGTATGCCTTCGGCATAGGAATGAGGTTTTGCTTCGCAAAGCATCGCTACTGTGCCATCCATGACCTGTGTATGTGTGGGTAGTGCTGTAGCGACTATAGGTATACCTGAATGTAGATATGAATATACCTTCATAGGTGTGTTGTTGCCCTTGATTCTTGGAGAGACTAGAACATCTGAATTAGTAATATAAGCTCCTAATGCCTCTACTGGACGGGTTCCAGCAAATATAGTGCGGTTTAGACTAAGAGATCTAGCCAAGGTCTCATATTTGAGAATTTTCTCTTTAGTTCCTCCAATGATAACAAGAAATGTGTTCTCATTAGCATCTTCAATCAATCTAAAGGCATTTAAGAGCAGATCTATGCCCTGATACCGCTCAAGGTTGCCTACATACAGAACTATTTTACACTGCGGAGGTAGTGATAGCTCGTTACGGAGATCAACCTTAGTCTCTTTTAAATTTTTAAGTAAGGAGATGTCTTGTAGGGTCAGAGTAAGAGGAGAGCCATAACCTTTCGCTAATACTGCTAACGCATCGCACACCGGTGCAACAGCAAGGCTTCCTCTAACTGCTATGCGCTCAAAATATGCTAGTAGTGGATAGAATGGTTTTAATAGAAACCATTTCTCCGTAACCTGTAGGGCCAAGGATGAATCCATGTCATATATATATGGAATAGAAAAGAGTTGCTTAAACAGCCAGGCAATAAAGACGCTCTCTTCAACCGCATGTACTAGTGCATAACTATTCGTCCCGTTTTTAAAAATAAGTCGAAACGCTGCAATTACAAAGTATAGGTCGCAGATAAGTTTCTTAACGGAAAGACCTGGACCGACGTTTTTAATGAATTGAGGTGGTGAGATACGATGAATATTAAGACCAGGAATCTTTATCTCTTCACCCTCATGATAGGTCAGTAGATCGATCTCGGTGAGTCCGTCCAGTCTTCCGTGTCGAAAGCGGTGTGCTAATACCTCTAACGCTAGCCTGACAGCTATCGGAGTGCCGCGTTCCTGAAAAAACGGCTGTGGTGCAAGAAATAGGAGTTTCATCAGTAGGTGTGTGATAGTACCGTAAAATATTTCAAGATGCAAAAATCAAGGGTACTATTTGAGGTGTTACCGCCCGTTGAATGAACGTTGAAGCTGAGCACCCACATTTCTATAGATGCGCTCAGTCTCGCCGCTTGAAACAGTACGCAGGTTGTACTGAATCATCATTACAATCGAGATTAAAAGGGCTATGGCGATAAAAACAAGTGCATAGTGCTCTATTCGCTCACGGGAGAGCAGCCCTCTCTTTTTTTTAGTGACTCTGCCGTTTATGACAGAGATCGATGGTAGTTTTTGAGCTAATTGTGTCATAGCCTATATTAATCTGAGAAAGTAAGGGAGTTGCTTCAGGAATTCTGAAAAATATAGTAGTTTAAATATGTTAGGCTGTTGTTCATAACTACTCATTCATAACAGGTATTAGTAATGTATTTAAGATTAAAATAACCACAGAGCAGTACAGAGAGAAAAAGACTATTTAAGGCTTTTTACGTCTGTTTTCCCTCTATGGTTAATTCCAAGAGAATAGTCTATCTCTGACTACCAGTACTCAAATACCAGATCCTGCATGTTTACTTATAGGTAGAGGATCAAGTGCAGGATTGCCCAAGTTGTTGGGTAGGAACTAAAGATCCACCAGCATCTTAACTTCTAATACATAAGGAACTCTAAGTCGTGCTTCGCCAACAATAGCTACGGTAATGAAATGCGCTTCGGATTTAGTAACAGCTAACACATCGGATTGCAGCTCGAAATCAGTATGCTCATCATCTTTAAAGAGCGTAACTCCTCTGGGATCTGTAATTAACATGGTTGGATGTGCGCCATACCCTGCATCAAGCTTTATGGTTACAAGATATTTTTCTCCCTGGGATACCTCAAGCTTAAAGACATCCAGCATATCAGCTGAGCCGAGATAGTTAAAAAGGTATCTTCTAGGGGTAATAGTAGATGCGTTTTCAGTATCAGACCCTGCATCTGTATCAGAATCAAGATCCCCGTAAGGCCTAGAGAGAAAACTTGATGATTCAGCGCTTATCTTGGCGAGATCCGAGTGAACAGATTTGGAATCTGTAGCTTTATATGTACCTGAACCAAGCTTTGCAATCTCCTCCAAATCTCTCTTCCCTCTGCCGCTGAGAGCAATACCCACAGTATCAATTCTTACGTCGAAGCCTGCATCTCTTAATTTGCGAGCCTCTGCCAGCGGATCCCCTCCGCAGCTCTCTTCCCCATCTGTTAAAACTATAATCGCTTTGTTCCCAGCGTTAGTTTGAAAGTCATCCTTTGCTTTAGAGAGTGAGTAGGCAAGTGATGTAAATCCAAGTGGAGTAATTTTTAAGAGCGAATCCTTGAGACTGCTACGATCCGCGCCAAAAGGGAGTAATAACTCTGAATCAAGACAGCTTTTTTGCTGGTCAGTGACGCCGATGGTGTGCCCAAAAACTCTAACTGCTACTTCTGTGTTTGTTGGCAGCGCGGCAACTGAATTTAAGATTGCCTCTGCGGCGATCTGGGCTTTGCTCTGACCGCTTTCGACCTGCTCACTCATTGACTGTGAAAAGTCGACTATGTACTCTAGGCGACGCTGTGAGTAAGCAGGCGAGAGCAAAAGGAAAAATATTGGAATGAGGATTATCTTGTTTATAGGATACACAGTGTCAGGGTCTAAACCTTATGCGAACTGCCGTTCGCACGATGGGCGGAGTACCCTCCGCCCCTACGAATTGACATAAATTTTCAATTACCACCCGTAGGGGCAGATGGGAATCTGCCCCAGGTGCGAGCGGCAGCTCGCACAGGTTTAGGCTCTCAATAAACTAGCTCTCACCTAAAACGGAATATCATCATCATCAAATGCAGCCTTAGATGATTGGGATGTGGCAGAACCGGCACCACCACCTGAGGCGATTGAGTCTGCTGGTGCAATTGAAGCTAGTATTGGATTATTCTCTAATCCAAATCCCTCGTTTGAAGAAGACTGCATGGAATCAACAGATTGCTCGACCATCATGCCGCTACCAGTCCCTTTTCCTGTACCACCAAGGAATTGTACGGTGTCTCCTATAACTTCAGTGGTGTAGCGATCGCGTCCCTCTTTATCTTTCCACTTTCTTGTCTGGATGCGTCCTTCGATATATACCTGACGCCCTTTTTTGATAAACTTATTGCAGTTCTCAGCAGTTTTTCCCCAAACAACAATATTATGCCATTCAGTGTGATCGGCCCATTGTCCGGTTGCATCTTTACGACGCTCATTCGTCGCAAGTGTAAAGTTACCAACTGCTGTCTGGTTAGGGGTAAAGCGCAGCTCCGGATCTTTACCTAGGTGCCCAACAAGAATCACTTTATTCACACTCATGTCATACTCCAAAACAAATGATTTAAATTCTAATTAAACTAACTTAGCTCATACTACAGTATTCGCAGAACTAAACCTGAAGTTTCCTAAAAATCAGCACTTTTTTCAATCATTATGTATAGTGTTGAAAGATCAGGTAGTTACGGAGAGTTCTTGTATAGCCTCTGGAAATAATATTGAGTTGGTTATATATTCTCAGCGCATGAAAGTTCATCTTAGTGACATATCTCCGCACGGACTAGAGATTAAAAGCGAGATCTCCCTTGAAAGTTTGAACAGGCGTATGTGTGAAGGGAAGAATAATGATATTTTGTTCACCAGCGCACCGCTTGTTGATATAGTGATTCATCGAAATGCAGGAGGGGCCCATAGTAATGGGAGTATCTCAACAAGATACAAGCAGCTCTGCTCTCACTGCGCCAAGGAGCTTGAGCGCACCTTAGAGATTCCTTTCGATTTTGTTTTTGAGGAGCGCCCGACAGATGAATACCGTAGCAGTCCAGATAAGTTCTTTGAAGAAGATGTCGGTGTCACATTCATCGATAACGATGAGATTAATCTTGAGCCTTTAATTCAGGAGAGCTTAATTCTTGCACTTGATCAATATTGGCATCCGCCGCGTGATGCTGCAGGTATATGTAGTCTCTGCAATAAAAAGTGTTTCGCAAAGTTAGAAGTAGCTGAAAACAAAGGTACAAGCCTCGGCTCTCTATTAAAAAAAGCAGGCGTCTCCTAAGCTATTACCCCCCAAAAAAAATTATTCTATACTAAATGACAAAATAACGTACCGTTATTTTGTCTGTCGGCTTTTGACCATCCGTGGCCAAAGGCCTCCTCAAACGTCTTGAAACGGGTCCCCGAGCGCCTATTTCAAGCCGTACTCCGAGTCTACGACTCGTCCTGGTCATCTATAGCAAGTGACAGAATAACGCTACGGTATTCTGTCACTTGCTATAATAATTGCTGCCTAAAATCAGCGCTTGACAAATATATTAATAATGGGTTATTATCCCACTACAAGCTAAATTAGCTCATAATCGATGTATTATTTGGCTTTATGTAATGTGTAGATAGCACACTATTATGCAAAACGAGAGCAAGACAGTAACTTTAATCATAGTCGCGCTATTTAAGCCCGTGCTACGGCTTGCGCTGCGATACGGTTTGCGCTTACAGGAGATTCTTGAAGCGCTAAAGGTCGCTCTTGCGCAGGTTGGACAGGCTGAACTGAAGCGTCAGTCGGATCGTGGTAATCTCAGCAAGCTATCTCTACTTACCGGTATCCAGCGTCGTGAGCTAAAGCGGCTTATTAGTGGAGAGAAAAAAACAGATAATTTAAATCTTCTTTCTAGAATCTTAGGTCAGTGGCAGACGCACCCTGATTTTTCAAGTAAAGGAAGAGCCGATGCTCTAGCAGTCTCTGGCGCGGAGAGCGAGTTCGCAAATTTAGTAAAAAGTATTAGTACAGATGTAAACCCGTACACAGTACTTGCAGCGCTTGAGGAAAAGGGAGCACTTAAGCGGCAAGGCGCGAAGGTGGTACTTGTGAAGAAAGTTCTTACACCTGCGGAGGGGAGTTTGGACGGTTTAGAGATGTTAGCAGCAGATTCTAACAACCTTTTCGAGGCAGTTACCACAAATATCCTTGATAAACCTGAAGTACCGAATCTTCATATTACTACAAGCTACGATAATATCTCCCTACAGGAGCTAGAAAAGATACGTGAGTGGGTTCTAGATCAAGGTACAGCCTTTCATGAAGCCGCTCGAATATTTCTTGCTAAACACGATAAAGATGCCAACCCCAGAATCTATAAAAAAGAGGGTGGAGCAAAGGTTACTATAACTACATTTAGTCTTATATCAGGGGGCCATGATGAAGCCAACTAGGATTATTTTAGTCATTTTCTTAATCACATTTGCGGTGTGTTGCGGTGGTGGCTCTATAGGGACCGGGGTACGCCCTAGCCCGACTAGTTTTAGGGATACAAACTCTCCACTCAAGCGCTTTCCATATCTGGGTAAGACAAAGAGTAGTTGCCTGGAAGGGTTTACGCTGCTGACTGAAGATCATGACAGTAATGTAAAAGTGGAAGGTCCTGATTGTTTAATTAAATTAAGTGCAGGTGCTGCTGCTGGCAAAATTACAATTTCAACCAATCCAGCTATTAATAAAGCATATATAAAGATAGAGAAAGTTCGCTGCGAGATAAGTGAGGGTAGTGATGGTGTATTTGCCGAATACTTAGAAAATAAAGATGGCCACTTCGAGCTTCCTAAGTTGGAATGGAGCTTAGGGCATTATTTCCGTATCTATATTGATGCTCATGCAGTCACGCGCCAGCTTGTTATTGATCGAGCAGATAACGGCTGCGCGGTAAAATAGTTTATGAGGAGGTACTTTTTATGAAAAAAATTGTTCCGTTTGTATGTCTTGTATATCTAAGTGGTTGTGTAAACGCCATGCAGCACACAGCAGAGCTACATTCAACACAACAACAGAGCATGACTGTTGGCTTAGTACAGAAAGAGATCCGTAAAGGCATGACACAGACCGATGTTGCGGCGGTGCTTGGCTCTCCCAATATAGTTACTAAGGATTCCAGCGGCTTTGAGACCTGGGTATACGATAAAATTGCATCGGAAGCTTCTTACTCAAATTCACGTGGTGGAGTTGGTCTAATCCCGGCAGTTGCGGCCACTGCTGGATCGGCATTGCTGCTCGGCATAGGCTCTGCTGACTACCAGAAAAATGCAGGTGCGAGCGCCAGTACTCAGAAAACTTTGACGGTATTAGTTAAGTTCGATCGTCAAAGCTTAGTTGATGTGGCAACTTATCATGCCTCAACTTTTTAATAATGCTTAGGAGTAAGGTTGTATGAAAAAGCATATTTTTATCCTGTTGCTTCTACTTAATGCATGCGTAATGCCCGCAGCTGTGCCTTCACAGACAGCACTGCAGACGCGCAGCATCCAGACTAAGGAGTATCTCGACGCAGATCCTAAGCTTGTAATGCGAGCTGTATTAGATGTTTTGCAAGATGAAGGTTTCGTTACAAAGAACGCCGTTGTAGATCTTGGCTTAATTACTGCCAGTAGGGAGGAGCAGATTCGTGGAAGTCTTGCCTGGACCTTTGGTGCAGCTTTGGCAGGACATGAACCACGTTTTCCTACTACTAAGGTAATTGAAGCGACAGCTAATGTGTCGGAGTTCGGAAAAACTACAAGGGTACGGGTGTCATTTGCCACGAAAGTGCTTGATAACCGCGGCGCAGTGATGGACTCCCATGCGGTGCTTGATGCTAAAAGCTATCAGGAGTTCTTTGGTAAGATTGATAAAGGGATCTTTATTGGAAGGTCAGGGGTATAGGAATACGCCGTATATGAACCTAAATCCGGCTAGAAAATTTAATTTTCATTCGCCTCTTTTCATGTTATCTTCGACCTATGAAAAGCCGGCGACTATTACTACTACTAGTCTGTGCATTGATTCCATCTCTATCCTTTGCTGAAAGTTTATATATAAAAGTTAAAAATTCTCGCCTACGAAGCCAGCCGCAACAATGGTCACATGGAATTAAATCTCTTGCTTATGGAGAAAAGCTTGAACTAGTTGTAGCACCAAAAGAAGGACAAGGTTGGTATAAAGTCAAGGCTAAAAATGGATCGACTGGATATATCCATTGGTCTGCTATTACAGATAGAAAAATAGTCCTAAGCTCTGCTGGTGTTACCTCTGCAAAAGCAGATGAGGCTGATATTCTGATAGCTGGCAAAGGGTTTAATAAAAAGATCGAGAAAGAACTTGCTTCTCAGGATGCAACACTAAATTTTTCTGAAGTAGATAAGATGGAAAGACTGCGTGTGGGTGAGGGTACATTGGCTGGTTTTATTAAATCCGGCGGGTTGGGAGGTAAGGCGTAATACAATGAAAAAAATGTTACATGTAATTACTATTTTTATCGGCCTACTTTTATTAACTGCTTGTGCTGCGAATATGGAATCAATGGGCACAAGCCTACTTAGCTCTACAGGTCTTGTAACGGACTCTCAAGCACGCTCCTTGTTCGGGGCTGGAAAGCATCTTGTTAAGGCTTCTCAAACCTTAAGTGACGAGGAGGAGCATTATTTAGGCAGAAGCGTGGCGGCGATGATATTGAGTAAATATCGACCATATAATAGACCAGCGCTTATTTCGTACGTAAATAATGTTGGCAATACTGTTGCTGCAGTTTCCGATAAACCCGAGACTTTCACTGGATACCATTTCATGGTTTTGGACACAGATGAGGTTAATGCATTTGCTACCCCAGGAGGCTTTATTTTTATAACTAAGGGATTACTCCGATTCGCTGTAGACGAAGATGGATTGGCAGCTATTTTAGCGCACGAAGTAGCACATGTAGTAAAAGGACACGGTGTCTCAGCAATCTCTAAATCTAACCTTACACAGGCACTTTTAATTATCGGGAAAGAGGCAGCAGAGTCTCAAGGGAATTCTACTGTACAAGAGCTGACGGCAGCTTTTGGCGGAAGTGTAAAGGATGTATTTAATACATTAGTTGAGAATGGCTATAGTCGATCACAGGAATACGATGCTGATCAGTACGCACTCATACTTTTAGCGAGAGCAGGCTACGATCAGAGTAAATTTGTTACTGTATTAAAAAATCTAGAAAGTGCAGCTAAAGAAGATTCAGGTGGACTCTTTACTACCCATCCAGATCCGGATGATCGTGAGGATAATATTGAAGACGAGATCAAAGCTTACGCCGGGTCGAAAGAAAAAGAACTTATCAGGGCCAATAGATTTAAACAGGCCACAAAAGGCGTTGGATAAATTGGTTAATGATAAGTATAACTGGCTCTAAGAACTCTTCCCAGCCTAAAGAAGAAACATTTTCTGTAATTCACAAAAAATGGCTGGGATTTAAGATCATAAGTTTACTAGCCATTTGCGGCTCATTTTTTTTACTAAAATTTAAACCGCTTGAGGATATAGAAAGTCGGACTTGGGACTGGCGATTGCAACATATTGCCGATCAATATTCAGCAGACCCTAAAATTAAAATAATTTTAGTCGAACAATCTTCCTTAGACTTATATGCAAAAAAAGAAAGTATTTTCTGGCCATGGCCACGTGAGATCTATGTCCCGGTAATTAAGTATTTAGAGGCCGCTCAAGCCAAAGGGGTTGCTTTTGATATTATTTTTACCGAAGACTCCTCGTATGGTGTAGATGATGACATCACTTTTACGAAAAGCTTCAGCGGTAAATTGCCAGTCGTAAGTGCTGTAGTTTTAAGTGCGATTGAAAGAGATCTAGATAGAGACGCCTATGCGCATTTCATAGAGAGGGCTAAGGCAATACAGGTTGAGCATGTTGATCATGAACTTTATCAAACAGCAGTCCCTATATTTCAATCTATAATCTTGCCAATTAATGAGGTTGTCGATAATTCAGCTGCTTTTGGTAACGTGAGTGCAGCGCCGGATGCTGACGGGATTTTTAGACATTTCATCCCAGCGGGGGCAATTCAGGGAACTAAAATTTTAAGTTTGCCTTTTTCACTTTATAATATTGCAGCTAATAAGCTTCCTTATAATATCAATGACTACGTTGATGCGGATGGTAAACTTGTTGTACGTTTCCAAGGAGGCCGTGGGACTTATGAGACGTATAAGATAGAAGCCATTATTGACAGCTATATTGCAATTCAGGAAGGGGGAAAACCCTTGGTTGATCCTGCAGTCTTTAATGATTCTTTTGTATTTCTTGGCCTTGGTGCACCGGGCTTATTTGACTTGCGTCCCACTCCACTATCGCAAGTTTATCCAGGAGTCGAATTCAACGCCACTGTTCTTGATAACCTAATCCATCAAAGATTTATTAAGCGACTGCCTATTACTTTAAATCTGCTGATAGCGGCTTTATTTGTTTTTATTGGCGCAGCAGCAACAATTTTCTTTGTTAATTTACGAATACAGGGAGCAGCACTTTCAGCATTAATTGCACTGCTATTTGTATCAAGTTACACAGCTGCAGCTTTGGGCTATTGGATCGATTTAGTTGTGCCGTTGTTTGGCACAGTTGCAACTGTGATCGCCTCTTATATCCTGCAATATCAGCTAGAAGGACGACAGTATAGATTTATAAAAAGTGCGTTTAAACAATATGTAAGTCCTGCAGTTATAGAGGAGATTATTAAAAATCCTGCAGCACTTTCACTTGGCGGGGAGAAACGGGAATTAACAATCTTCTTTAGTGATATTAAAGGTTTTACTTCAATTTCAGAAAGCTTGGAGGCAACTCAATTAGTAACTTTACTAAATACTTATCTAAATGATTTCACAGCTGCAATTTTAAATGAAAAGGGGACAGTTGATAAATATGTCGGTGACGCCGTAGTCGCATTTTGGAATGCGCCATTACTGGTCGAGGATCATGCACAACGAGCAGTCAGAGCTGCGGTTGAATGTCAGAAATTCTTGGAGCTAAGACGGGATGAGATTAGAAAAAAATTTAATGTTGAACTGTACTCTAGAATTGGCCTGCATACTGGCATAGTGAATGTAGGCAATTTTGGTTCAGACGAAAGATTTAATTATACTGTAATTGGGGATGGCGCTAATCTAGCATCGCGACTTGAAGGAGCTAATAAATATTTTGGCACATCGATACTTCTTTCTGAGGCAACACATGCCAAGTTAAATGATACACTGCTTTGCAGAAAAATTGGTGATATCAAAGTTGTTGGTAGAGAAAATACAGTGGCAGTGTATGAGCCGTTGTATGGACAAATTACGATAGATTCTGCAACCAAATTTAATCAAGCCCGAGAATTTTTTGAAAAAGAGGATCTATTAAAGGCATTAGAGCTGTTTAGAAAAATTGAAAATGATCCTGTCTCGGTACTCTATGCTAATAGGATCGAAACAGAACTTAAGCGCAAGTTACTAAATTGGCGTCCTGTCTGGGATTTGGTGGAGAAGTAGAGAGGGGCAGGTGTCAGCTTGCTATAGGCGGCTCTATCAGTCGTCGTAAATGAGAAAGTTATTTTATCCTAAATCCGGCAGTTGCCGGATTTAGTTCACCTAGAAGAAGCAGTCCCAACCCCTTTTTTAGGCCGAAAAATGCCCGAAAACAGCTCGGCTATAGGCTCACCCTTTGGGTGAACCAGCGAACTTGATAAAGCTTCGTGTTTTCGGGCATTTTTCGCCTTTTCTTACTTCGAACTGCTCCTTCTAGGTTTATGTAAACAACCGAGAAATAGGCGGGTGGCTGCGTGAAGGAAAATAGAGAACCCTTTTAGTGTGCAGCTCCGCCCGGACGTCATATCTGTCGTATTAGCCTCCCACTTCCCAGTGATGTGAAGAGAAGCGGGATCGTAGAGAGTCCTCCCGGAAGGCCTCTTTCTTGCAAGAAATATCCAATTATGGGCAGCATATAAGCCGCCAAAGACAGACCCATGGATGCTTCAACATTATTGTCTAGGACGATCATGTTCGTTATTGCTAACGCCATCATCCCCACCGTTGAAATTATTTTAGTGATGATGCGTGGTGCCATCTCGCAGCAAAGTCCGGCTATTAACTCGCCGAGCGGTAGGCTAACGAGTATAGCAAGGCTCAGATGTGGCACCAATTGCTCTCCTGCGAGCATCAGGCCCATAATCGCCATGCACTCACACGCGGCAAGGCATAGCTTCGACCCGAGATTCATACTGGGGAGTCCATCTAGGCCGACGATCCCCGATCCAAGACACAAACCGAGTGTGAGAAATGTCAGGCTGGCTGACAGTCCACGATCTGGCAGAACTCTGTTCAGACCCTGCGCCCATAGATAACTCATGCAAGCTAGCGCTGCCAAGACACAGGTGCTCCTGATAACCTTCGACATTTCTAACTCCTTCCCGAATCAACCTTTTTTAATTTCCTGCCCTATTCGGGAAAAAGCAGGAAACTCCTTTATAAATATGCCGTGTAGTGAGAGATTCTGTCTAAAATATTTGCTATACTCGTGCCGATGATTCAAGCCTTTAAAGGGATATGTCGGGGGCTAGTCGCTGGAGCAGCTGTGAGCCGGTGTGCCCCGGTCTCGGGACAAAATCTACCCATCTCCGATCTGGCAGGCTTTACCTTTTCAGATCGCTCAGAAAATTCGCCTCATGATCTATTTGATTTTAAGCTTGTAATTGGAGTTCGATCGCAGCCAGGTTCTGTAGATTATTTCTCCTTGTCAGCTCTAAACGATTCCATACCCGCTGCAGTTTTTGAGACGCGTCAAGCATTAATAAATACTGATCGCATAGCGGATGCAGCGCAGATCGTTGATGCCCAGGAGTTAAGTTTTGCTGATAAACGCTATTTGCTATCAGACTTCGGTGTCGATGCTATCCTGCAATATGGTGATACGTCCAGCGATAACGGTCCTAACGACACCTTTCGGCTTCTTCAGTCAGGAGAGACTATCGGTATATGTGGCTCTGTAGCCACGATGTTTGCTGCCCTAGCCAAGAGTTTTGGCTTTGAAGATGCTGGCACGCACTCATTAGTTTGGAACTCCAGTGACAAGAGAGCTTTGCGCGGGAGGGCTTCACATGTAGTCGCTCATTTTAGAGATCCGCAAACTGGTCACTATTGGCTACAAAACTATGATACCTTGATCGATACCGGATCAACTGCACTGCAAGATGCCCTCAATTTATCTACTCTGCTCCATTCTCCCTTTGTAGCCGGGTCAGAGGTTGAATCTGAAGGAACTATGCACTATTTTCGACCAAGACCTGCGCTCTGGACCGAGCGTAAGTTACGGGAATATAGTGCTCCAGGAAGCGCACTTCGGGTCGGGCTAGGCAATATAGAAGAATCGCTTGATGCTCACTATGGCTTAAGTACTGACCTGGCATCCCACAGAGCCTCTGCTAATATTGGCCTTAATACCTTTGCCGGTCTGGCAAAATTTCACGCTTCAGAAGGCACCTATTCTATCGGTGCTGCTGGGCTAAGCTCAACTATCCAAATGGAGGCTTTGCTTAATAACTCAGATTATATCAGGTCGATGTATACAAATTGGTTTCTCCTCGCTGCATTAACTAGAGTACATGGCGCCGACCCTGGTCAAGAGACTCTTAATCTCGAAGATAGGGCTAACGACAGAAATCTTTTGGCACTACTTATTGATTCGGAGATCGGCGTTCGCACGAAGAACTTAGATATATACACTGGATTGGATGTGGCGGCTTTAGATCAGGAACTATCAAGCCCTCTAGGCAAAGGAGATTACAGCAGTAACAGTTTGTGGGAGATGCGTACTGGACTTCGATATGCTGGTCTAGGATACGAGCGCACTTTCCACTGGCTAGCGGAGTCTAACTCGGACAATCAAGGTAGATCAGAATTTAATACCGCATGGGATCGGCTCTATTTTGGTTTTGACTTGAGGTCTCTCGCCTCGTCTGACGATGCAGCTGTAAGTTACGGCCCCTTCACAACAACCGAAGCCTCAATTTTTGCATTTGAAGGAGTGCAGCGAAATCAACTATTTGGAGAGGCTCTCGGGTATAAGCTGGACACTCGAATTGGGTTAGCTACAGAGAATTGGGGCACGTTTTCAGCATATACTCAAATCGCCGATACAATACGTAAGCAGAGCAGCGACCCGTATTACGAGATGTCGGGCACCTCATGGCAAGCGGCAGTGGAGTGGTTAAAATCTTTTGATTCTCGCAAAACTGACATAACACTAAGCCTAGGAGCCCGCGGACCACATACACCTATTTGGGAGCTTGAAACCATCTCAAGTGTAACCCCTGATCTAGCGCCCAAATCTAGCACAACACTGCTTGCTAACTTAAGTTTTACTTTTCGATTTTAGCTCGAATATTTTCATAATAGTAAAAATTCGATTAAGGTTAGCTGGTCATATTAATGGTTCTCCACTAACCTTAGCGCTTTGCGCTCCGTAAGGAACGGGAACAAACTTAGGCTGCTCAGTAGTTACGCTTCGCGTAACCTGAGCGCCTAGCGCTGCTACCAGGCAGTGTAAGATATTAGCTTGCTAAGCAGGCACACACTAAGTCCGCGCGTAGCACGGTACTGTGAAACTCTCTGTCACTAGCTATAGGCTGACCATGGATGGCCAGCCGAGCCGCAGGCTCGGAGAATGGCTTAAAATGGGCTTTTCGGGACCCGTTTTAAGCCATTCGAGGAGGATTTTGACCAAGGATGGTCAAAATCCGACAGACAAAATAACGCTTCGTTATTTTGTCATTCACTATAATCAACATTTTCTAACCGTTCGAATCTTTTCAACTATTTGTATGAAAGATTCGATTTAGATCTATTCCTGTAGCGGATTGCAAATTCGACCTTACGCCGGAGGGCATTAGTAAATAACTATTAGTTTGAGGAAGCCATCCCTAGCCCTGCTAAAAGGTTTGAAGGTGATTCTTTTAGTGTCCTCTGAGTAGCTATCCATTCTGCTTGGATAGGAGTGGTAGCTAAATGCGCTGCTTGTAGATGGGGGGCTGGTAATGCTGATACCTGATCTGTATCGAGAACCATCCATTTGATTTCATGAACAGCAAGTCTATCTGTTCGTTCTTGTATTGGTACTACTCGATGGAAAATTTCCTGCGGCTTTAGGCCGCACCTGATTGCTAGGGAGCAATTTCTTTCGTGCTGATTAGCATGACTTTCCAAAACTCTCAAAGCCGCATCTTTCTCCTCTTGACTTAAATTGGTTCCATCCTCCTTGACTCCACTATATAAGGTTTTGTATGCAGCTAAAGCAGGGTGCGAGTCGTTACGCTCGCTGCCCTCTCCAAATTCAAGTAGCCGTAAGATGCGGAAGAAAGTAAATTTGACTGTAAAGGAGTCAGTGTTTTGAGCAGCCCGTGCAATGGAAGACTCGTTTAACCCTATAGAAGCAAGATTCAATTCATCTCTCGCGGCGATATCATAGAGGATGTTAGTGCAAGCAACTGCAACCAATTCATCCTGATCGGGTCGACCTGGGATGGAGAGTAAAAATGGTACTACTTCTACTAGTTTATCCTGCGACAGATTTTGAAACTGGCGCAATGCTGCAATCCTTACTATGGGCAGATATTCATGTGAAGAGATCACGCTAAATAGTATCTGCTGTGCATCTTGCACCTCTGACTGCTCTTCTGAATATAGGTAAGATCCAATACCTGAGACTATTGCTAATGCTAAATCTATCCTCTTCGTTTGCGTGTCATGTTCCTCTTCATGGAGCGTGTCTGCTTCTGTCTTTGCATTTACAGCAGCGTGCCCCTCCTGTTCTAACAGCGCTATAAAATCACCTGGCTTAGCAGCTTTATGTTGCAAAAGTGTTTGTATCGCCAATGCCTTTTCTTTTACGGTAGATTCACGGCTCTCTGCAATTTCACGCAATATACTGAAACACTTACATCTGCCTGTGATCTCAAACATGATAATGTTTGCAGGCTCACTCAAGCCTAATAAATGCCCTTTGGTAAGAATACCACCCTTAAGAGCATCACGTGCAGGCCCATCCTGTTTTGTTAGAGTATCGATCAAGCTAGCGCCAACAGACCTAAAATATGCCCTGTAAGTACCGTCAGGCAAATCTGCCCCAGGTTGAAGCATTTTCAAGGCAAGGGAGAGAGGAAGCGTATGGTCTTTGATATCATGGGTGACTCTAATGAATACCTCTTTCTCAAAGTATTCGGTAACGGAGCTCTCCTTTGCTCGAGTTGCAGCGTCTTCCACTGCTCTGTCATATCCTGCGCTGGCATGAGGACCTTGCGGTGCGGAGTTAAATTGCGGGTGTAGAAAGAAAAATTCCAGTAACGCTAATGCCTTTTCACTCTGTCCCTGACCCACTAGCCCATTTACAAATGCTATTACTGGTCCTGCCAACGGATCTACAGTGTAGGTGTTTTTACTAACAGGTTCTATCGCTGAGCTTGTATATTGATCTAATAATTTACCACCTCTTGCTTGTAGATAGGAAACGAGACTATTAACTATTGATTGATCAACTCCGTTACAATACGCATCCGGATTGCACTGTCGCGGGTCACCAAGTGTTGGATCTAGTAAGAAGGCTACTATATCAGGAGGAGTGGCCTGATCTGAGAGTGCGGCTATTTGTAATTCTTTAATTGCAGGGAGGGGCTCCCCTTTATTGAGTAGATCTCTTAGTTCTCTAATAAGTTCAGCATTTTGATTGCGAATGTCTATACGTGCTAAAATTTTAGAAGCGAGATCTGTATATTCAGGATTGGACTCTGTTGCGGTCAACGCATCAACTAATGCCCTTAGTCCTGTTTGAAGGTCAGTGTTCAGGGTTTCTCTACTTGATGTTCTTTCTACTAACGGTACAGCGTTAGAAGCAGTGGAGTTATCTGATATGGCTGAGGCAGGGAAGGAATTATCTTTCAAGATTATGGGAGCCTGGGTGGGAAAGTCTGAAGCCGTATTTTCTGGAGGCTTATTCCCTCGACCTACTAGTGCAGCTATGGAAGCTACTACCGCACCTACGCCAAGCCCGGCTCCTATTTTAGCACCATGCCCCATAGTCTAACTCTCCCTATTGAAGAAGACTTTAGCACAAAACGAGGATGTAAGATATATTTAGAGACGAAAGAGTACAATTATTCACCAGGGTAATTGCTGTGACGGCACCTGTGGTACCCAGGGTGCAACCCGTTAAGTCTATTGGTGTTTCAGATGCTTTTACTATGTTTGAGCATTCACAGTAATCACCCCAGTGAATAGTCTGGTATTATATATTA
Organism: uncultured Bdellovibrionales bacterium; assembly: GCA_964556665.1. Lineage (GTDB taxonomy): Bacteria > Bdellovibrionota_C > UBA2361 > UBA2361 > CAZKXU01 > CAZKXU01. The sequence goes on from CAZKXU010000060.1 coordinate 17,115, forward strand.
ATTATTCACCATCAGAGTCACAATCTACACATTTTTCACACATGAGATCGCATTCACAGTATGTTCCGCTTGGAGCTCCGTGTCTACCTGGAGCTGAAGCACGCCCAGTTAAAAATCCAGCTGGGTATTTTGAACTAACTTCATTAGATGCTGTAACAACACAGATCCAGTCTTCTCCCATAGCATTACCAGCTGACGCTGCAAGGCTAGCGCATGCTATTGCACAGTCTACTGCACTAGTACTTGTCTTACCCGAGCCACTTGCAACAATCAGAACATCATCATGGCTACACACTGTGCCACCAGCATCACGGCAATCACGCATATCTGCATAAGCAGTGGAACAAAGGAACAGAACAACCAAAAGTAACTTTTTCATCGATCACTCCTTTAATAGTTATTTTAGGGAACTTAACTGGCAATTAAAAACAACATTGTTATAAAACTACCAATCTGGTCGCACCTTACAGTATTTATTACTGCTAAGCAATAGTAATTACATAAGTGCCAATGGGCCAAGCAATAATTTCACTCATATATCGACCAGACAAGATGTGGGAGTAGTAGTATGTATATGGATCTTAAATCAACTGATAACCTACTTTAACTACTTAATAAATTTATAGAAATTTATAGGAAACTTTATAGTTAATTCTTCGATCACTATATAAAATCTCTTACATCAGATAACATTTAATATGTATTCCCTCCGTCCATATCAGCAGCAAGCAGTCGATGCCACGTTGCGACATTTTAGGAAATCACGTAATCCGGCGGTGATCGTGTTGCCTACTGGGGCGGGTAAGAGTCTAATAATCGCGGAATTGGCTAAAATAGCACGGGGTAGGGTATTAGTGCTGGCGCATGTAAAAGAGCTGGTGGAGCAGAACCATGCTAAATTTATTACTTATGGCCTTGAAGCTGGCATCTACTCAGCTGGACTGAATCAGAAGGATAGCAGTGAGAAGGTTATCTTTGGTAGCATTCAATCTGTTGCCCGGGCAGCTGACAGTTTTTTCAAGGATTTCTCACTTCTAGTAATTGATGAATGTCACCGCGTCTCAGATGAGGATGGGACTCAGTATGCCGCTGTAATAGAAAAAACACAGCGAGCAAACCCAGAAATCTGTATTCTTGGTTTGACAGCAACACCGTATCGCCTTGGAAGCGGTTGGATATATCAATATAACTACCAAGGGTTTCTCTGTTCAATAGCACCACGACTATTTAGAAAATGCATCTATGATCTGACTCTGCGTCAGATGATAGAAGGAGGGTATCTTACCCCTCCGGTTCAGATCGATGCGCCGGTTGCTAGTTATGATTTCTCTAGTCTTAAGCTGCAGTCCGGAAAGGAGAGCTTTAGTTTGCAGGAAATAGAGGAGATCCTCAAAGACCAGGTACGGATTACGCCGGTTATCATCCAGAACATAGTTGAAATTTCCAAAGACAGGAGAGGTGTTCTGATTTTTACCGCCTCGGTGCGACATGCAGCAGAGATACTGAACTATCTTCCGCAAGAGTGCTCTGCAATGGTAATTGGCGACACTCCGGGAGATGAACGGGATAAAGTCGTAGCAAGCTTTAAAGCACAGACGATAAAGTTTCTTGTTAATGTGTCTGTTCTCACTACAGGCTTTGATGCACCACATGTCGATGTGATCGCGATTCTTCGTCCAACGGAGTCAGTGAGTTTATATCAACAGATTGTAGGTCGAGGACTTAGACTTTTTAAAGGAAAATCTGATTGCCTAGTGCTTGATTATACAGGAGTACCACACGATATATTTAGTCCGCAGATTCATGATCGTAGGCCGACTGAGGATGCTGTCGCGGTAAAGGTCGCTTGTCCGCGCTGTGATCATATAAACGACTTTTGGGGTATAAAGAGTGGAGCAGGGGAGGTAGTAGAGCATTTTGGCCAGAAATGTATGGGCGCAATAGAGAGCCCCGAAAGTGGGGAGCTCGTTCCATGCGGCTTTCGCTATCGGTATAAAAATTGTGAACGGTGCGGCACGGCAAACGATCTTGGTGCTCCACGTTGTGTGAATTGCTCAACTATCATGATTGATGAAGAAACGGCCCTAAAAGAAGCGCTTTCAATGAAGGACGCGCATGTTATGAAGCCGGACTCAATGACATTCGAAAGGAAGGTAGATAAGAAGGGCAATCCTAGACTAGAGATCCGTTACTACGATTTGAATGCTCAACATCTAAGTGAAGTCTTCTTCTTTGATTCGCCAAATGACTCCAAAGTTTTTCATTACAACTTTTCCCGTATGCACTCACGGCTGCCTGGTGAGCGGTTAGAGATTGGTAGTATCGAGGAGGCGTTGAAGCATAAAAGCCGGTTTCGCTTACCACTATATATTATAGCGCGTAAGCAGGGTAAATTTTGGAAGATACGTGAAAAGATTTTTTTAGGATAAGTAAAACGTATAATCCTACATCTTGTAGTGGCTGTATTTCGTACCCATTGACTAAAATATATCTACTCCGAAAAGCCCCGCCGAAAAAGACTTACGGGTAATTACAAATTGGAAATATGAGCCGACAACAAAACCCTCGACTCCGGACATCGATCCGCTAATATGATCCCAAAAAGTTGAACAACCCGCTATTCCAGTATGACCCACTGTACAATCTAAGTCGTTAATGCTTTTTTCAAAAAGGATATTTGTTCCACCATTATTAGGATCTGTAATGCGTACTCTTTTAAACTCAGTGTAAGAGTTTTCAAAATCATCTGCCGTAAGATAAGCAAGATCGAGTTCTAAAGTTGGGCTTTGGCCAGCTGCAAATCTCTTGGCAGCCATATGAAAAACGGTGCCTTCCCAACGGTCACTAATAGTTCGATCCATAATATTGTGCAGTAGAAATGAGGGTAACTGAGTGAGATCACATATTGGGGAGGTGCCAGTGGCCGAACCGTGATCAACGAAAAAGCCAGTTGTTGAATTGTAGTCATGGCGAATGAGCATATCATCTGAGCGCTCGCTAAAAGAGTCGGTGTAGTTACTAGTCCTAGTCAAAGTGTAAATGCCCTGGCCATCAGATGTAAGTATATTGGTGACATAGTTTTCACCCTGATGCATAAAGAAATTAATTAAAAACTCGTCTGGGTGTGTTGGAAAAGTTCCTATTGAAGTTTGTTCAACGATACTCGAGCTTACCGGATCAATGACTATAGCCATAGGAATATGGGTGAAGACCGATCCTGATGAATCGACCCAGTCCATACCGGGCAAAGTGATCGCTACAATCTTATCATTTGTCTGAGTGACATCAACAAATCTAGCACCAAGCGCATCTTGAGTAGTTACAACGGTGTGTTTAGTTAAACTACATTTGTCATAAAGGGCCCAATTAACCTGGTACTTATCTGTATTGCCTACCCCAGGCTTTTCTGTAAGATAGATAATATTTAATCCACCAAGGTGATCATACTTAGCCGGGTTGACTCGCCCCTGAGTTAAAGAGGTAATTTTAGTGTGAGTAGAGGATGTTGGTAGAGAAAGGTAGCTCCAACTGGCACCTGAGTCCCCGGTACAAAGGTAGTTGCCTGGATATTCAACCTGAACAGCGCTAAAGCCGGTTGGGCTTACCTCAAGATGTCTTTCTTCCATTCCACCACCGCTTAAGTCAGGAATATAAACCGTATTTACAACCTGATTACTCTCATCTACAAACATCAAACGAAAATCAGGTATGCCAGTTGACGTATTAAGGAGCAGATCTAAAAATACCGAGTTATACTCTCCACTGGATGTGGGAACTGGTGACACTCCTACCTTGGCCTGAAAACCTCCCAATCTTATCCAAAGGTCGCTCTGCGCATAGTAATAATCCTTACCATCAGCCCAAGAAAGATTAAGACTAATTAAGAACGATAATATAAAAGATATTTTAAATTTCATAAGACTGGACTCCTCTGATATGCTAGTGCAACTATCTTGCCAAAGTTTATTAGCAATTGTTAGCAGTTAGGAACCTAGCATAAGTGCTGTAGTTCTATCAATTAGTATTTGAGTTTGGCAATAGAACTAGTGCTTCGCCAAATAAGTTTTTTCACGTATAGCGCGCAGCGTTGCCCCA
>CAZKXU010000061.1:0-20648 GCA_964556665.1 uncultured Bdellovibrionales bacterium
CCCCACCTTGTCACGCTTCTCAGTCGGAAAATCCTCGCAATACTCCAGTATTGCACTTACTGCCGCCCCTCTCCCTTTTTTTGCAACCAACCACAGGAAACTTTCCAATAATTTCCCCGAATACTTAGGTATGTGGGGGAATAGGCATGAAAAAACCAAATATTACTACTTGATTTTAAGTATCCCATAGGATACACTAATAAGGTACAATGAATGTCTCGATCAATCAGATTATTGGTACAAAGAGATGGAACCTCTCCGTTTGAACAATGGTATCAAAAGGTAGCAGATGTTAGAATTCGTCAAGCTATCTTCGCAAAGATAACTAGATTGGTCGATCCAAATTATGTTGGTTTTAAGGGTGTTGGGGCCGGAGTCTTTGAACTGAGAATCTTTATTGGACCAGGATATCGCGTGTATTTTGGTATGCGCGGCAGTGAGCTGGCGATTATCATAGCTGGAGGAGATAAAAAAACGCAGAAGGAGGATATTTATGAAGCGAAAAGGCTCTGGAAAGAGTACAAAAATGAAGCTCAAAGATATAGCAGAAAGTTCCATTATTGAGGATCTCAGGAATCCTGAATTTACTTTGGGCTATCTTGAGGAAGTATTGAAGCAAGGATCGACTCCAGCATTTCTTGAGGCTGTTAGGTTGGTAGCAAAGGCAAATGGCGGAATGAAGAGGCTTTCGAATAATACCCGTTTAGGTAGGGAAAGCCTTTATAAGGCATTGGCACTCAATGGTAATCCATATTTTTCAACAGTTCAGTTAGTTTTAAAAAATTTGGGTTTCAGGTTTACGATAGACGCGGACGACTCAAAGAAAAAAGCCGCTTAGGACGCCGTGCAGAGCTTGCTCAAAATGGCCTCGTCCACTGGGACCGCGGAGCTCCAGCTCCGCTTTGTTCGAGTTGCTATGCCATATTCGGCGGAGCTGAAGCTCCGCGGTCCCAGGCTTACAATTCTTTGATCGATCTGCTACTCCAATCCTGTCCCCAACATAATCCATCTCTGTTCACGGGCACCACCTCGCGGATCGGTGTGAAGCTGCACCCAGGAGCGGGATTGAAAAATAAAATGTATATTGCCATCACTCGCTACAGCACCTTTTGGCGGGTTAAAATCGACGGAGCCGCGGCGGGCGGCTTGCATTAAGACTTGATCAAAATGATCGCTCCCTGATCTAGTCAGTAGCTCCACCTTCAACACCTCCCCTTGTGGTGAGAGAATAGCGCGTACTGTACTGTGATCAGAGATGCGGCGTATGTCCAGGGCCTGAAGCTCCTCCCAGCCGACAGTTCGGAGCTGCGCAAAGACCTGCGTTGCAACGCGTCGCACAAACACAGCGAAAAGGTTAGCCTTGGTATTAAGAAGAGTTAGATCTCCATCCGGGAGCTGAGGTAAAAAGTCGTTCGAGCCGGGCACACCAAGAAACGCAGCGCCTGATCCTAACGGTCGGGTAAAAGGTGAATAAGGCTTATCCTCAGTGAGCTTTGATTGTTCCTGCTGCGGCTGCATTGAGAATTTTTTTAGTAAGGTTGCCTGGTCGAGTTTAAGATCTTTTAACGGTGCTTTTTGTGCGATCGACTTTTCCTCCGGCTTTGAGTTCGCAGCAGGTGCTGCGACTGCTGCCTCAGCTTGTTTCCCAGGAGCAGGCCCAGCATCTGGGCCGTCACCGCGCCTTATCTGCTCTCTCTCTGTCACGGTGTTTTTATCACTCTGAAAGGCGTTATCGGGAGCCTCCTCGACCGGTTTTATCTCCTCAGGCAGAGAAACAATCTGACGGTCTCGCTCCGGCACATTCTCTACATAATTAACCTCAATCGCTTCAGGGAGCTTAAACGAAACCGGACGGTAGAACGTTATGAGGAAGGTGAGGTGTAAAGCTAAGGAAAAAAGCAGGCCCAGGATCGTATAGTCCCGTAAAGCTCGTTCTGTGCGTGAAGTCGTGCCAAAAAACATTGCGGAAAGCCTGCAAATAAATTAGGGTAATATTAACCCTTTTTTATAGGAACTTTCCATGCTTGGACTTAGCCCAGTTGAGATTTTAGTCATAGCAGTAGTTATCATCCTTCTTTTTGGAACAAAACGGCTGCCGGAGTTGGGTTCAGGTCTAGGACAGGCGATCAGCAACTTCAGGAAGTCGTATAAAGAAGGCTCGGCTATTGATGTGACTCCGAAGGAGGAGGGGGCGAAGGAAGAGAAGAAGGGGTAGTGTTAGTACTGGGACTGCGGGCTTCCAGCCCGCAAGTGAATAAATTACTTTATCTCTACTGAATAAATTCTTACCGTATAGAAACTCCCATTCTCTATAGCGCCATCAAGTAGTGCAAGCGCGAAATCTTTGCTCTCTCCTGGGGCAAGTGTAAATTCGGCATCTTTGACCGCTTGCAGCTCGCGGATGATATCAGAGGATAATGATTTTACACGGGCTCCTTTTACAGTTGATGCAGCATCGGTTCTGATCTGCGAAACTGGACTTCCTAATGAATTAAAAAGAAGCCCTTCTAGGATAATATTTGAAAGTTTGTAGCCGGAGCCATTTTCAAGCCTTCCATAGATAACACCAATTTTTTCACCATCATGTAATACAACTGGGCGGTATTTAGCGTTCTTTATGACTAGGCCAGACGGAGGTGTCTCAGGAACTGGTCCTGAAACGGCCCGTAGCACATCACGCCCTGTTTCGTGGTTAGATCCAAGGAAGAGACCAACAAATACTAAGGTTAAAATAAAAATTGAGAGAGGAGCAATTAATACTAAAAACCCTTTCCATGATCCAACAATCCGTGTGTTCTCTACACTTAAAGCCTGAGCCAGTGACTGGCCCTGTTCAGCAAATTCAGCATAGTTTGGTTCTAGCTGTGAGCGGTAATCAGGCTCAGCACCTTCCAATGAAAAATCATCATAGTCGCTTCGCGTGCGGGCTTCATACTGTTTAGCAAAGCCAAACTCGATCTGTTCCTCAGGAGAGAGATCCTCCAATAGATCTGGCTCCTCTTCGTTGCTGATGTTTTCATGTGGCGCTGTTACGGTTGCAGCAGAAACACTCTTTGGAATTTCAAGGCCTAGTGCTGGGTGCTTTGCTGCAGCTGTGGGAGGTGATGTTGCTGCGCCGCGCATATCTCCTAGGGAGAGCTGCTCTGCCTGAGTGGATGAGTGTGCACCGATCCTGCTCTCCTCTAAGGTAAAGACTGAGTCACAACGAGAGCAATGAAAACGGGGGCTTTCATGCTGTGCTACAACATCACCTTCGACCGCAAATTTTGTCTGACAGGTTGGGCACTGAACAACAATTTTCCCAGGTTTATGATCCTCTAACGTCTTTTTGAGGGACTCCATACTGATTACATGTAATAAGGTTGTGTTGTTTTAGATTATCAATCCTTATCAGGAGATTCGTAAAACAACCGTTCCAAACTTCAGAAAGATCTTAAGCATTTTTAATGCGTTACGCTAGAGGCAAATTGAGTTTTATCGGATCATCTCAACCGCGTTACAATAGAACGATATTTGTAGATTCATTTACTGGACACCCTAAGAGCGGTGTGATTCACTGACGCTCGTACAATTTTAGCGGAAATTTTAGGAGAAAATATGTCAGATTCAATCTTTGCAGAGGCCTCAAAACGGCTAGATAAAGCTCTTAAATTTTACAAGATCGATGAGGAGACAGAGCTTAGACTTAGAACTCCAAAAGCAGCTCTGCAGGTGCAGGTGCCAGTCAGAATGGATGACGGAACTCTTAAGGTTTTTGAGGGGTATAGGGTGCGCTATAACGACACTCTTGGACCAACGAAAGGCGGTATACGGTATCACCCTAATGTAAATATGGATGAGGTGAAAAGTCTTGCCTTCTGGATGACTTGTAAATGTGCCGTGGCTGGACTTCCCTACGGCGGCGGCAAGGGCGGGATCGCAGTTGATCCGAAAAAGATGTCCCTTACGGAGATCGAACGGATGTCACGCGCCTACATTAATGCAATCGCAGATTTTGTTGGCCCGGATGTAGATGTGCCGGCTCCGGATGTATACACCAACTCACAGATTATGGCCTGGATGGTAGATGAGTACAGTAATATTAAACGAGCCTATACGCCTGCAGTTATTACCGGCAAGCCGGTCTGTTTAGGCGGTTCATTAGGAAGAGATGATGCGACAGGCCGCGGTGGTTTTTATGTAATGGAGGCTTTGAAGACGCGCCTTGGTCTAGGTCAGAAGTTAAGGATAGCAGTTCAGGGATTTGGAAATTCCGGGTACCATTTTGCGCGCTTAGCCGCTGCAGTAGGGCATAAGATCGTAGCAGTCTCTGATTCTAAAGGTGGCATTTTTACTGAGGATGGCATAGATCCGATCAGTGTGAATAGGCTTAAGACCGAGAGCGGCGAGCTTAAATCGGTACGGTATGAGGGGGATCGTTGTCAGACGCTAAAGTTTGATAAGATCACAAATGAGGAGCTTTTAGAGCTTAAGGTGGATGTTCTAGTGCCTGCTGCCTTAGAAAATGTTCTTACTAAGTCAAATGCTAAGAATATTAAAGCTAAATGTATCGTCGAGCTTGCAAACGGTCCTACAACTAATGAGGCTGATGAGGTGTTAGATGGCGCAGGGATTCATGTTCTACCTGATATTTTAGCCAATTCCGGCGGTGTTACCGTAAGCTACTTTGAGTGGGTACAGAACCGTCAAGGCTACTACTGGAGCGAGGAGGAGGTGCAGGAGAAGTTAAAGAGCACAATTGTACGAGCTGCTGACGAGGTCTATGCAGCGCGTGATAAATATAAAGCATCCCTTAGAACGTGTGCTTATATCTCGGCCTTGAAGCGTATCAATGAGGCGGTAGTGGCGAAGGGGACAGGGAAAAGTTTTGCGAAGTAGTATATCTCTTTGGGACCGCGGAGCTCCAGCTCCGCTTTGTATGAGCTGCTATGCTATACGCTGCGGAGCTGGAGCTCCACGGTCCCAGGGGGGAAAAATCTTCCGAGTATTAAATTGAAACAACCACCAGCCCCAAAAATTCCATCCGGATCCCGTCTAGTCTTCGGACGTAACACCGTTCGCGAGGTGCTTAAGGCTTCGCCTGAACGGTGTCAGCTTGTATATCTCTCTTCAAAGGATTCCGGTTCACTTCGTGAATTGGAGCAGGAGGTGCGTGCGGCGCGGATTAAGATAGAGGCTGTTTCTGAGGAAGTGCTCTCCGCGCTCTGTAGCAGCGATTCACATCAATCAGTGGCAGCACTCTTAAAGGAACGGGATTTTCAGAGTTTAGATGATCTAATTAAGGAGCTGGCGAGTAGGCCGCGCGCTCTTATCTTGGCCTTAGATGAAATTCAGGATCCGCATAACCTGGGTGCAGTTTTACGAGCAGCTGAATGTTTTGGAGTAGATGCGGTTATCTGGTCAAAAAACCGTGGAGTTGATCTTACAGCGGTAGTCAGTAAAAGCTCGGTTGGGGCCTCAGAGCTTGTAAATATAATACGTATCTCAAACCTGGCACAGAGTCTTGAGAAGCTTAAAAAAGAGAATTTTTGGGTGGTTGGCGCTGACGGGGGAGAGGGCACAACAGACCTTACGAGCTTTGATTGGCCGGATCGTGCGGTGATCGTAGTTGGTGCTGAATTTGGACTGCAGCGCTTAGTGCGTGAACGCTCCGATTTTCTTGTTAAAATTCCAATGTTTGGCAGGATCGACTCCCTTAACGTCTCTCAGGCAGTAGCGGTACTATTATTCCAGTATCGCCAGAATTGTGTTATAAAAGATAGAACGTAGACGGGTACTGGACAGGGATTTCTAGTTCAAGTAACTTAAATAAACGGTGCCGGTTTTAGCGTTTTAATATTCAGATGACAAATCTATATTCCTTTGAAGATTACACCCACTTTTTCGAGGTAAAGTTAGCCCTGTTTGATGGGCCAATCGATCTCTTACTTCACCTTGTAAAAACTAATGAATTACCGCTTGAGAAGATCTCACTCGCGCAGGTAGCAGACCAGTACATGGCCTGCCTTGATCAGATGGGCAGTGTCGATCTGGAGGTGGCGGGGGAGTATCTCGTTATTGCTGCAACTTTACTCTCGATCAAGTCAAGTATTCTTCTTAACGAGCCGGTTAAGCTTGTATTGGATGACTCCGGAAATCTTGTCGACCCTCATGCTGAATTGCTGCAGAAGCTGCGTAATGCAGAGATCTATAAAGATGGTGCAGTAAAGCTTGGCGAGCGACACCTCTTGGGCTTTGATGTTTTCGCTCCTAGCGGGGAGTTGGACGAGATTACCCCGTTGCCAGCCCCTTTCAAGGACCACGATCCGATGTTATTGGGGCGTGCCTTTAGGAAGCTGCTGGAACGTACCGGTGTTGAGAAAGAGATGACAATTAGTGTCGACTCAGTAACTATTGTAGAGCGTATGATGACAATAGTGAGTTTTCTGGATCGGGAGGGCAGCGTCCCGTTTTATCGTTTGATTCCTGACATGACCAGCCGCGCATCAATTATTTCGACATTTATTGCGCTGCTAGAGCTATGCAAGAGAAATGCGATAGTGGTTAGGCAGGATGAGAGTTTTAAAGAGATTGTGATTGGACGATCTGAGGCTGAGGTGGAGATGAACTTTAGTTCGGAGTTCGATGAGCAGTCGAGGGCTTCAGGGGAGTAGTAGATATGAGCGAAACTGAGAATACGGAAAATGTTGAGAATCTTGCACTGATTGAGGCGCTTATTTTTGCAAATGGTGAGCCGATAGCTAGGGAAGTTTTAATGCAGGTCTTGAATGTCGATGCTGAGAGCTTAACGCGCTCGCTTGATACACTAAAACAAAAATTCAGCGCATCCGATTTCGGTTTTGAACTGGTGGAGGTAGCTCAGAAATTTCAGTTTAGAACTAAGTCTGTTTTTTCCGAGGCCTTAAAGAGGCTCAAAGAATCAAAGCCGCGCAGATTGTCCCCGGCTGCTTTGGAGACACTCGCGATAGTTGCATATCGGCAGCCGATCGTTAAGAGTGATATCGAAAAGATTCGAGGAGTAGATGTTACTCCAACCTTAAAGACCTTATTAGAAAGAGATCTTGTAAAGATCGTAGGACACCAAGCCACGGTCGGCCAACCGGCGCTATACGGTACGACCGAGGAGTTTCTAAAGTTATTTGGCTTAGCCTCCTTGGGACAGCTTCCGACCTTGAGGGATCTTAAAGAAATTGAGGTCGATCCTGGTGAAACTGAGCAAGAGTTCGGTACTGTCGAAGCTGGGGGGTTGGGAGAGTAACCATATAATTGCCGATTTTTCCTGGGACCGCGGAGCTCCAGCTCCGCCTCATGTTGCAAATTATACAATATTCAGGCGGAGCTGGAGCTCCGCGGTCCCAGTCAGGTAGGATAAATGATCCGACTCCAGAAATACCTAGCAGAATGCGGCATTGCCTCACGGCGCGCCTCTGAAAAGTTAATTACTGCGGGTAAAGTCAAAGTCAATGGTGAGGTGGTTTCAACTCTCGGCTCTAAAATTGATCCGCATAAAGACATCGTAGAGGTCGATGGAAAGTCAACTAAGGTAGAAGAGAAGGGAATAATTCTTTTTCATAAACCGGTTAATGTAATTTCAACCAAGAAGGATCCTGAAGGGAGACCGACAGTGGCGGATTATTTAGGAGGCAAATATAGCTCCTATTACCCTGTTGGCCGGCTCGATTTTGATTCATCCGGTTTAATCATAATGACGAACGATGGTGAGTTGGCAGAGCGGCTTCTTCATCCACGCTATGGATTTAAAAGAATCTATGAAGTTTTGGTCGAGGGCTCTGTCAGTGATGATCTTATAAATAAATTAGCACGTGGGATCGAGTTGGATGATGGAGACATAAGAGCACAGATTGAAATTCTTGAAAGTAATCGTGATGATTCACTCTTGCGAGTCTCCGTAGCAGAGGGGAGGAATCGGATTGTGCGAAGAATGTTGGATAAAGTTGGACATCCGGTTTTGGAGCTTAAACGGGTTGAGTATGGGCCATTTAAGCTTGGACGCTTGCGGCTTGAAGGAACAGTGAAGCTGACTGAGCGGGAATATAGGCGTATCCGCGATCTTATTTTTCGTTGAGCTTGACCGCAAGGCGGGCATACTATATATATGTAGAGCGCGGTAGAGCAGCCTGGTAGCTCGTCGGGCTCATAACCCGGAGGTCGGAGGTTCAAATCCTCCCCGCGCAACCAATACCGTATTGTCAACTGTATTTATAACACAACAAGACTGGGACCGCGGGCTTCCAGCCCGCAAACGAATTTGCAGGTAGGTCGTTGCGGGCTGGAAGCCCGCGGTCCCAGTCTGTGAACTGCTTGGTATTGATCAGCAGGCATATGCAATCCATTCTAAAAGATCTAAATCTAGAGAGTATTAACCCCGGAACATTTGGTAATCAGGTTTTTGCAAAAACTATTTCACCAAAATTTGATTCCTTCTCCCCGATCAATAATCAGCTTATAGCCTCAGTTTACACAACGTCGGCTGATGAGTATGAAACTGTGGTTAATGATGCGCAGCAAAGTTTCCTGCGTTGGCGTCTTTTGCCGGCTCCAAAGCGTGGTGAAATCATCAGGCAGATTGGAGAAGAGTTAAGAAAATATAAAAGTGCTCTCGGCAAACTTATCTCATTAGAGATGGGAAAAATTCTTGCAGAGGGTGAGGGGGAGGTACAGGAGGCGATCGATATCGCTGACTTTGCGGTTGGACTATCTCGTCAGCTTTACGGGCTTACTATGCACTCCGAGCGTGCCGGTCATAGGATGTACGAACAGTGGCATCCACTTGGTGTTGTTGGTGTGATTACAGCTTTTAATTTTCCGGTTGCTGTATGGGCATGGAATGCGATGTTGGCAGCTGTATGCGGAGATGCTGTCATCTGGAAGCCGTCAGAGCACACGCCGCTCTGCGCAGTAGCGACTATTCAGATCTGTAGAAAGGTTTTGGAGCGACACGGATTTACCGGTATTTTTGGTTTGGTTAACGGTATAGGCGCAGAGATTGGTGAGAGACTTGCGGCTGATACACGAATCCCGCTTATCTCGGCAACTGGCTCCTGTCGCATGGGTAGACGGGTCGGCGAGGTAGTAGCAAAAAGGTTTGGACGGGCACTCTTAGAATTAGGAGGCAATAATGCCATTATCATTCTTAAAGATGCCGATCTAAATCTTGCAGTGCGCGCAGTGCTATTCGGCGCTGCCGGTACGGCTGGTCAACGCTGTACTACAACAAGAAGAATTTTGATAGAGAAGGAGATAGAAGCTGAGTTTGTTAATCGGCTAGTAAAGGCGTATGGGCAGCTTAAGGTAGGAGATCCGCTGCAGGCAGGCGTCCTGGTCGGACCGCTTATTAATAAGACCGCTGTAGAAAATTACAAAAAAGCAGTAGCAGAAGCCAAGGCCCAGGGAGCAGAGCTTCTGTGTGGAGGGGAGGTTTTAAGCGGCATGCCTTCTGAATTATATGTAAAGCCTACGATTATGCGCGCCAAGCAGATCGGTATCGTAAAGGAGGAAACATTCGCGCCTATACTATATGTAATTAAGGTGGAGGGTTTGGAGGAGGCGATAGCACTACAGAATGATGTACCTCAAGGTTTAAGTTCAGCCATATTTACAACAAGTTTACAGAGCGCAGAGCGGTTTCTTTCGCAGGCTGGAAGTGACTGCGGTATCGCAAATGTTAATATCGGAACATCTGGCGCCGAAATCGGTGGAGCATTTGGTGGAGAGAAGGAAACCGGAGGCGGCCGAGAATCGGGCTCAGACTCCTGGCGTCAGTATATGCGCCGTCAGACCTGTACGATCAATTATAGTGATCAGCTGCCATTGGCGCAGGGAATTAAGTTTGAATAGGGCAATAGATGTTTACTGGGACCGCGGGCTTCCAGCCCGCTACGGATTACTTGGTAATTCGTTTGCGGGCAAGATGCCCGCGGTCCCAGTAGTTAGTAGCTACTAATTCTGTGCAGCAGCGGATTCTGTCAATGACTTCCTGTAATCAGGATATGTGATCTTAGTAAAGTTAGTAGGGAAAGCTACACTTACCACGTTTGATTTAAGTAATCCTCGCTTTGCTCTAGTTGTATCTTCATCTGAATCTGTACATTTGCCAATCCAAGCAGCAATATAAAAATTCTTGGTTCTAGGTTGGTTTAATCCGCTGCTAAAAGTAATTACCTTGCCGGTTGTTAGAATTTCCTTAGAAGTTCTAAAGTCGTCATTATTTAGCTCTACAATCCTGCTACCACCTGGAACAGCAGTTATTCCGCGACCTCGTCTAAAGTAGAAATTTCTAGTTAAACCACGCAGACTGGAAGATGACGTTAAGGCAACACTGCAAGCTCCTTCAGTCCCAGCATCGAAGCTGCCGGTAATAGTAGCTGTATAATTACCAGTCGTCTCGTCAAAGTCGAGCGCCAGTTGAGCAGTATCAGCATAGGCCGCACCGCCGATCAGGATTGAAACGATTGATATAATAAGTTTATTCATAGTTAGCTTCTCCAAAGTTAAAATGGGATATAATTCCATACTAAACTAAATTCTATCTCTAAGCAAGAGCTTCTGAACCACTAGAATTAGATTTTTTTTTATTCTATATTTACTGCTATAAGCCCTGCTTGCTTGCTAACCATATGAAATTATTAATTATTTCTATGCATCAGGTTGCTATTAGAATTAAGCAGGTACTACTCCATATTCTTTTGCCCCGGTGCTGGAACTGGTAGACAGGCATGATTCAGGTTCATGTGTCCTCACGGGTGTGGGAGTTCGAGTCTCCCCCGGGGCAGTTACTGTATTTCGTTTTTCTTTAGGCAGTTATATAGTTCGTACCAGGAGAGTCGTTATGATTAGATATTTGTCCGCATTGTTATTAATATGTTCCTTTCTTGCGTGCCAGCAGATCCATAAAGATTATGCAGGCGTAACTGTCCCAAAGGACTCGCCAAAATACACGGTTCAGCCGAGCCGTCAGAATACTAAGCCATAATAGCAGTCTTTATTGATTATTTACCTAAAATCAATTAAAACTCTGCCTCATTATGAATACAGCAGCTAAATTTTATCCGGATGGTGAAGGTATGGACATTAAAGTGTTTTCTGAGGCCACCAAAAGAGGTCATGAGCAGGTGGTTTTTTTCAATTATCCTACGGTAGGGCTTAAGGCCATCGTAGGTATTCATAATACGGTACTTGGTCCTGCTCTGGGCGGTTGTCGTATGCGTCTTTATGAAAGTGAGACGCAGGCGCTTGATGATGTATTAAGACTATCAGAGGGGATGACATACAAGAGCTCACTCGCTGGTCTCGATTTAGGCGGCGGAAAGGCATGCATAGTCGCAGATCCACAGATGAAAGAGGGTCGTCGGGAGCTTTTCGCTCAGTTTGGTAAATGTCTAAACGATCTAAATGGACGTTATATAACCGCAGAAGATATGGGGACATCGGTCTCTGATATTATGATTATGCGGGAGGTTTCTAAGTATTCTGCTGGTTATGCAGCAGATCTAGGAGGTAGCGGAGATCCTTCTCCATGGACGGCTAAAGGTGTGTTTTTCTCTATGCAAGCTGCCTGTGAGCGTCGTTTTGGCTCGAAAGATTTAAGTGGTAAGACCGTTTCAGTACAGGGTGTCGGACATGTTGGAATATATCTTTTAAAGCACCTTGCCTCAGCAGGTGCGAGGATAGTTGCGTGTGATACCAATCAAGCATCACTCCAACGCGCTAAGCAGGAGTTCAATATTGAAATTGTTGATACTGATAAGATTTATGACGTAGCCTGTGATATCTATTCACCTAACGCTATTGGTCAGACAGTTAATCCAAATACACTAAAGAGGCTTAAGTGCTCCTTAATTTGTGGTGGTGCGAATAATCAGCTAACCGACTCCTCGGTTTATTCGATAATTAACGAACGCAAAATGACCTACTGTCCTGACTTTGTTGTAAATGCTGGTGGAGTAATCTCCGTAGGCGCAGAGTATATTCCTGGTGGCTGGAACGAGAGCTGGGTTTCAGGCAAAGTTAATAATATCTATAATACAATTCTTAAAGTATTAGATGAGTCCGATAAGCGGAATAAGTTTCCTGAAGTTGTAGCTGTAGAGCTTGCTAAGGAACGGATTAAGGACGCAGAGAAGCGTAAGGGTAAGTAGTTTTTACAATCTCGACTGGGACCGCGGGCTTCCAGCCCGCTTGATCGAACTTGCAGTGCCGATTAAGCGGGCTGGAAGCCCGCGGTCCCAGTGGGTTTTAGGTCGCCTTAGCCATCTCCTTTTCGGTCTCTTCCTCCTCCGCATCATCGTTAATCGATCTAGGACGATCCTCTATCTCTAGGCGGCGAGGCTCATTCTCTTCGCGATCCTCCTCTTCCTCTTCTTCGACGCGTGGTTTGGTCTTATGTACGACTTCGCGTGATGGTGTGGTGTCACCTTTATGTGACTCCATCTCGAATTCATAATCATCTGCGCGCAAGCGCCCATCGGCCAAGATGTAAACATGTACACCATGCTGAGCTTCGAGAGTGGCGATCTCCTTTCGCTTAGCGTTAAGGAGAAAGAGGGCTGCCGCAGGAGCAAGCCGTACCTTTACAAGGGCAACATGTCCGATTACTACGGCTGACTGGATCTTTCTAAGCGCTTCAAGTGCCACAAGCTCATGGTTCTGTATTCGACCTGCGCCCAAGCAGTGCGGGCAGTTTACATGACTCTGACTTGAGAGTGAACCACGTAAGCGTTGTCGGCTCATCTCTAGCAATCCGAATTTAGAGAGCTTTCCGACTTCAACTCTGGCCTTGTCGAGTTTTAATACCTCCTGCATGCGGCGCTCAACTCCAAGGCGGTTTCGTTTATCTAGCATGTCGATAAAATCAATTACAATCAGGCCACCTAAGTCGCGCAAACGGAGCTGTCTTGCGATCTCCTCAGCAGCGTCCATATTGGTACGATAGGCAGTCTCTTCGATATTTCCACCGGATGTGGCTTTGCCGGAATTGACGTCAATTGCGACCAGTGCCTCCATAGCATCAATTACTATTGCGCCTCCGGATTTTAGTTTTACTTCAGGCTTTAGTGTGTCTGTAACCTGATCCTCGATTTTGGAGCGAGCAAAGATAGGCTCCTCGCTGTCATAAAATTTAACGCGTGATCGATATCTGGGCATGACTTGGCCGACAAACTCTTTGACGCGCTCATAGGTGTGGCCATCGTCTATCAAGATCTCCCTAATCTCCGGGGTAAAATAGTCCCTGATTACTCTGATAGCGAGATCACTCTCTAAATATAAAGGGGTAGGGGACGGTGCAATCTGCGCTTCTACAACTATGCGTTCCCAAAGTTTAAGCTGTAAGGAGAGATCCCTTGAAAGTTCGCTAAGTGAGCGGTCAAGGCCGGCAGTTCGAATAATCATGCCGATACCTACTGGAATCTCCATCTCTTGAGCGAGCATCTTGAGACGGTTGCGGTGCTCACGATCCATGATCTTCCGAGAAACGCCACCACCATCACTGCCTGGCATAATTACTAAATATCTTCCAGGTAGGGAGAGGTAGGTTGTTAAGGTCGCGCCTTTCTGCTCGCGCTCCTCCTTAAGTACCTGCACGATTAACTCCTGGCCAGCTTCTAGCACATCCTGTATACGCGGATACCCTCGTCCATTATGGCGTCCAGGCCGAAAATAAGCAGGGTGGATGTCGTTAATTTGGAGAAAACCGTTACGTTGTGTGCCTATGTCTAGGAATGCAGCCTGTAAGCTAGGTTCAATCCGAGAGATCTTGGCTTTATAGATATTGCCTTTGAGCTTTTTGCCTACGTGAGACTCAATCTCAAGCTCAACTAACTCTTCACCCTCAGTAATCGCAATTCTGCACTCCTCAGAGTGTAGCGCGTTAATAAGCATCTGTCGGTCCATTTGAATCGCCTCTTTAATGGAAGCGGAGGCATGAAAGCTTTACGAATACGAACGCATAGTATTTCAGACAATCTCTGCATGAATAATGAAAATAGTAGTCTGGACAGATAGGTCTTCAAAACATAAATACTATGAGCAAAAGTCTCTTTGATAAAAGATCGGTATGTAGCTTTCCTGCTCCGATTCATAGAAATTAATAAATACACACTATTGAAAATTTTATTACGCTCGCTTAACCGCGAGCACAAAAAGGAACTATAGCACAATTCCTATTTAGCCTCTAATATTAAGAGTGGAAAAAAGGGGTATTTGGTTCGAATAAAGTGGAAACGGCGTTCTGAATATGTGAGGAGAGTTGATTTTTTTCTGTGCAGATTAATTTTTCTGACGAATATATGGGTGTAAAACGGTGGAAATATGAAGCTTGTACTCATGCGTGGAACAAATAAGGGGAGGGAATTCCCAATTGAAGAGGGTAGTAACCTGGTTGGCCGCTGGGATCCGGACACTAATGCCTTTCCTGAAATAGACTTAGAGAGTGAGGATGAGGAGGCAAAGGTCTCAAGAAAGCACGCCGTGTTAGAGCGTCGTGGGGATAAGGTCACTGTGGAGGATATAGGCAGTCTTAATGGTACCTTTTTAAACCGAAGTCCGCGGCTTGAACCAGGTGTGCGGCAGGAGTTACGACCGGGGGATGAGTTAATTATCGGGAAGGTATTTCTGAAGTTTGAGATTTGAGGATAATTACCTACGCCAACAACTCCTCAATATGTCTTACCAAGATAGCTGGTTTGCATGGTTTTGTAAGAACTAAGTTGCAGCCTGCATCGACTGCTTCCTGATGGATTTCAGGGTCATCAAGTGCAGTAAAAGCAACGATAGGCACCTGGATTCCTTTACTGCGAATCTGGCGGATAGTCTCCTGACCATTCATTTTTGGCATCATCAGGTCAATTAGAATTATATTTGGTAGTTCATCATCTAGACATGTCAGGGCCGACATACCATCTGCACGTCGTACAACTTCATAGCCCTTGTCCTCAAACAGAAAATCTACGATATCAAGAGCTGTTACATCATCGTCTATTATCAGAATCTTACGATCGTCCATGGATATATCTTTAAGAGGTAAACTATTACTGCTATTTTATTGATGCAGTTACTGAGGTAGCGGATACCTTGAATATCGTTTAAAAAATAAAAAACTTTAACTAAATGTTTTACCTACTAGAACGAGAGATTGACTGGTTGGTATTGCCACTCTAGCAGAGCTGAAATAACCGCTCTCAGGAAGGATTTTGTCGTACAATAGTAATTTCAGTGAGTTGTGTTAATAAGTGGTAACTACTCAAAAAGTATGGGTAAAATCGTAGGGGCAGCCTGCGGCTGTCTCAGTGTGCGAGCCGTGCTCGCACAGGCCCGGAGTTAATGAGTAGCTAGATTCAGTGTGGGGTAGCGCTAGGATTTTCTGGATCCTTCTTATATCTTTATGACTCTTACAATGGGGGATTCCCTGCGTCTACTTTTTTTAACGGTGACTAAATGTTTGCCCTGGAGATCGACTTTCAGGATGGAGTATCGAAGCCTGAGCATATTTTGGTGCGACGCCCACACGCTTTAGTTGGTGGTACCGATGAAGCACATGTGATCATTGAGGATCTTAAGGATGTTGGATATCAGATTCGCTTAATTCGAGATATTGGGCGGAAGTTTAGAACTGTGCCGGTGGGGGCATTGGAGAACAGCAGAATAAAAACCCTACTGGTTGGGACTTATGATGGCTACTCAACTTTTGAGTTAGCAGGTATCACGCTTAATATAACAGCTCTAGATCTGGATCTTACACTACGGGAAGGTGAGCCCTCCGACAGGGCCAGCGTGCGCATACTGAGGCAGGCAGTGGCGCTTGATTCACCTAGATTTCCAGCGATAGTGGTTATGGGAAGTGAGCCGGCTATTATTTCATTTGGAGTTGGACAGCCGGTGTACATCGGCAGATCGAAGAGGTGCTCACTGCGTTTAGAAGTTTCCGATATCTCAGCTGAGCATGCACGGGTCGGATTCGAAAACGGCAAATTCTGGGTTGAGGATCTTGGTTCTACTAATGGAACCTTCGTGAATCAACAGCAGGTCTCGGGACGCATGGAGGTGCAGCCGTCAACGCCAATTACTGTCGGCAAGGAAACGACGTTATTTTTAATTAATAGTGAGGAGGCGTTAAATCGCGTCCGGAATCATTCATTTGGTTCGGTTATACGCTCTGTAACTGAAGAGCGACGTTTTCCAGCGCTTGTTACGGTTTCGCCATTAGCAAGGCCGGCGCGAGTGGTAATCCCATTTAATGGGAGTATAAACATCGGTAGGGATCCATCTAGTGATATCTGGCTTGGAGCACCGCATGTTTCAAGGAAACACTGCACCTTTAATCTTGCCAAGACCGGTGAGATACAGGTTGCAGATGGCAGCACCAACGGTACCGGTCATGATACTGGTCTTCTTCGTCGTGGTGAGAAGTTAGAGGTGGAGGGTAAGGCCAAAGTTTTTGATTTTGGCAGCGGAATTACCGTGGCGCTTTGTTACAATGAGAGTGAGGAGCGGCAGTTTGTTGATTCTGGTGGTCTACTTCATGTATTTCAGCCGATCTCACTTGCAACTGCTCGTCCGTCAAAAGAAGAGGATGAGAAGAAGTTCGAGCGGCAGCTAGAGGAGCTACGCAAGGAAAAGATAGAGCGCGAGCTGCCTTTGTCGTTTTTGGTCAAACTTTATAATTCGTATGGATTGTTTGGTAAGGTAGGATTTTTGCTCTTATTGTTGTCGTTTCTTTTTTGTATTTTAACAGTGGCTGCTTTGCTCATCTCGGTGATGGCTTAGGGCTGTTCATAAAAATAAGGAGTCGTGTTATGTCAACAGATAGTACTGAATTAACATTTGTTCGTTGCCCGTCCTGCCGTAGTTTGGTGCCGGCAGTTTCAACCCGTTGCCGCATGTGCGGTGCTACGTTGGAGGCTTCAGACAAAGTCGAGCCAAAGTCCGAGGATATTGCGACTCGAACAAGTCGGGTAAAGCAGCGTACTATGACCGAGCAGGATAGTGAGCTTAATGCTGCTGCCGACAAATTAAGAGATGAGAATAGTACTGTGCTAGCAGACACTAGCCCTGCCACTGAGTTGGAGGATGAGGATCCACTTGCAGATTTTCTTGCTGATACAGAGATAGATGAGGCAAACATGGAGACGAAATCTCCTGTGGCTTCTAAGCCTAAAGATGAAGAGGTAGCTCCTCTGGTTGCCTCAAACGGCAGTTCTAATGGTCATCATCTGGCAGAGGAGGCAAAGGAGTCTAAGGTGGTTGTAGAAAGTGGAGGCAAACCTTTTGATAAACCATCAGGTCTTTCCTTTGGTAAACGTGAGGAGAAGAAGGAGATCTCCGGCGACAAGAGTGCTGCAGCAGCGGTTGAGCCGCGTGCGCAGCAGCCAGCTGCACAGTCCAAGCCGCAGCAGGGAGTGGAGAAGCAACACTCTCAGTCCACGCAAAATAATCAGCAGTCGCAGCAGCAGCGTCAGGGTAGAGATCAATCCGCACAGGGGCGGGATGGGAACCGTGAGCAGCGTGCGCAGGCATCTCAGGGGAATCAGCCGCGCGAGGATCGCAGATCCGGGCAGGAGAGATCACAGGAGCGCCATAGAGAGGATCGGCGCAATTGGCATGAACCACGGGATAATCGTGAAGGGGCTGCAAGCAAAGGACGCTCAGATAATCAGGAACAGCGTGGATCTAAGGGTGCACAGGTACACAAAGCATCAGTCGGCGGAATGTTAGTTGGCTGGCTAGTGACATACCAGGATCCAAACGGTCGTTCACTTGAGCTTAGAGAGAGTAAATTCTTTGTGACTAGGAGTAGCCTAAAACCTTCCGACCTGGTAATAGATGATCCGTCAGTGTCGACTCCACACGCCATGCTAAAGGTAGATCCTGCAGGCTCAATTAAGGTACAGGACTTAATGAGTGATCGCGGGGTTTATGTAAAGCGGAAGAATGGCAACTCCTTTCAAAAGGAAGAGGAGCTTTGTGTATTGAGTCATGGTGATTGGATACGATTTGGAGATGTGGAGTATCTAGTTTGCTTGATTGCAAATTTAGGAACCTAAAAATAGAAGACTCGATAATCAATGAGAGGATTCAACGCGCAATTAATCATTCAGGTCATTTTGCTAACTTTCTTGGTTGGCTGTAACTATGTTCCTGTAGCGGAGGATCTTAGTCAGCGCCAGGCTAATGAAGTTATAGCCGCCTTGAATGATCGCGGCATTGGGTCGTACGCAGAAAGAGGTACCGGCTCCAGGGCGAACTATAAGGTTGAAGTTAAGCGTGGTTTCTATTCTCAGGCAAAATCCGTGTTATTTGAGCTGCAGCTGCCAAGTGAGGATAAACTCACATTTGCCGATCTGACTACACAAAAGGGGTTGGTCCCTAACTCCCGTGAGATTGAAAGCCTAAGAGTAGATCGCGCCTTGGCCGTGCAGGTGGAGGATCTGCTGAATGCCATCTCGCAGGTACAAGAGGCGCGCGTAGTAGTACGTGCAAAATCTTTAGAAACTGGGCAGTCTCCCTCGGTGTCTGTAGTGATTAAAGAGCGGAAAGGCACAGTAGTAGATCCTGCAGAGGTAGTGCGTATCGTTTCAAAGACAGTACCTGGTATAAATATAGACCAGATCTCATTATATAAAGCCCAACAGTATGATTCTAAGGTAGTGGTTAGTGATAGTGGAGTCTATAATGCGGCAGGAAAGGTCGTTGCAGTACCGCTCACCCCTTTTCTGCACTCTTACAGAGTACCGGAGGGTGATTATAACGGTTTAGCCATCACCTTTGCAGCTTTTTTAGTGCTGACCGGAGCGATAGGATTTCTTGTTGGTCGTTGGCTAGGGTTAGTTAAGGATGCTGAAAAACGGGAGGTTAGCCGGTTACCAACGATTTCAACCCGCACCTTTGCAGTAGATCGGGAGCGCGATTCATCAGAGGCATAAAATGGATGGACTGAAGATTAAACATTTTCCACCAGAACAGAGAGCATTAATAACTGTGGCGGTCTTAATGGATGGTCGTGAAGCGCAGAACTATCTTGAAAATGATAAGTATCATGGCAAGGAGTTTGCGGATGCCGCTTCCGAGCTAGCGGCGATTGTAGCTGATATTAGAACACCCTTAGCGGGGTCGTTGTTAAGGGACGCCTTAAAGGAATTAGAAGCAAGGAATTAGTTTATTATGTCATCAGCAGTCACATCAGAAATAAGACTACAGAGCTGGAATCCGCTGCGGGAGTTAGACGCTGCTGCGCCAGATCTAGTCAGCTATTCTAGGGGGTTTCTACGATGTAGAGCAGAGAAGTGGTTTCCAGGATTTGATTCTCAATGGCAGCCGCTTATTCATGCTATCGGTTTAGATCTCAAAGTAATTGAGATAAAGCCGATATTAGAACTTCCTACAGTCGAAATGTTGACATTTGGTGGCACGCTCAACGCCGAGCCGTTGTGGATGCACATAGAGGATGCTACGCGTGAATTGATACTTGAGTATTGCACGCCTGGGGCTAAAGCAAGCGTCAAGGGTATAATTCTTGAGTATATTATCAGACGACTTTTTTCAAGCTTAGCGCTTTCATGGAGTGGACCAACTCTTAACACCAGATTTGATAATGCGTTACAGTATTCTGCTGCCGAGCGGTTTGGAATTAAGTTGGGGTTAAAGCTAAACGGACAACCCGCCTCAATCTACTTCAGTTTTGGTTCTGGTTTTGCTGATATACTAGACGCCTTATGGCGTAAACAGATTCGCTCAACCACTGCTAGCACTTTACAGGGTGGAGAGTTGACGATGCAGTTTGCGGAGTTAGCAGTGCCAGAAAAGTCAGCGACAGATTATCTTAAGAAAGGTACGATAGTAGACCTGGAGGTGCCAGTATCAGATCATGTAATTCTGCGGCTTGGTGGTAAACCTTGGCTACCTGCACGATTGTTGCACAGTGATAATAAATTTGTGTGTGAGATTGTGAGTGGTGGCTTGCCACAGAATGTGACAATTGAGGATACGGCACGCATTACTGTAGATATAAAGGCTGGAAAGATTGATGGTGCTTTGGTTTCCGAGCTTTCTCAGGTAGGGGCCAGCTTTGTAACAGATACGGCTCTGACTGATAGAGTATCATTAGGTATTGCTTCCGATAGGTCTGTGGCCGCTGTATTGTCAACATATGAAGGAAGGTTTGCTGTCAGTGTCTTATAGCAGATTTTATACTCTTCTTTCTTTTCTACTATATTCCTCGCTTTTACTAGGATTTAAATACTTTGTTAGCTTGGATTGGATGAGCTCCTACCTTGCCAGCATTAATATCATAGTATTGTTTATCCTAGGCTTGGATAAAGGACTAGCGCAGTCCCAGTCTATACGAGTTCCTGAGAAGGTGTTACTAGGTTTGTCACTACTAGGTGGGAGTATAGGTGCAATAATCGGAATGAAATTAGTGCGGCATAAGATTAGGAAGGATCGCTTTGTTTTCCAGATTGGGGTCATATTAATTATTCAGATATTGGCTTTAGCACTGATTTAGTTCAGGTAAAGTTAACACAGAAGCATTGGGAGGGCGGACATATTGGATATCCCTAAAAACCTACTGGGAGCACTAGGCAGTGCTTCGCGCTATCGCGCTCCGTAAGGAACGGGAACAGACTTAGGCTGCT
>CAZKXU010000062.1:0-20589 GCA_964556665.1 uncultured Bdellovibrionales bacterium
TTGTAGTGGACGCTCAGCGATTTTATCCAACAACACAGCCTCACCCATCACCTGATCCAAAGATGTTCGTACAGTTACTCATAGATAATTCCGGTTCTATGGCTGGTCCTAAAATGGAAGAGTCTCTAAAGACTGCTATCTTCTGGGGCCGTGTACTTAAGCATTTCAAAATCCCATTTTCTATCAAACTATTTGGTGCACGAGTTACAGAGATAATGAGTCTAGATCAGGACTATGATGAAACCCGTCTTCATATCAAAGCAAATCTAATGCAGCGAGCTGTTGCTAATGAGGGATGTACAGATATCAGTGAGCCGTTAGAGCGAGCCTATGATCAGATGCAAGTTGCGCAAAGAGCACACCCAGAGTCATTTGGAGCTGTATTTGTAATCTCTGACAGCGGTGCAAATGCTGGAAAGGTAGGAGGAGATCTAAAACGTCTGATTTCAAAGATGCAGCAGGATTTTTTAGTGATGAATTTCATTCTCAGTGAATCTAAGGGCGAAATCAATCAAGCATATCAATACTTTGGTGAGAAAAATGTGGTTGCTCCTAAATCTTTTGCAGAGCTGCCAAATGAAGCTTTTAGAGTCTTGCGAGTAACTTTGGGAAAAATACTTAAGGCAAGAAGCGCAGAAAACTAAGATACAGGAGGTAATTTATGCTAGCTGTGGCAGAATTGGTAGTTGGTGGCAGAGAAGATAAAAATCCTCATGGAAAAATAATTAAGGAGGAGCATCCGTTAAGAGTTGGCGGTCAATCACTCACGCTTAGGGCTGCTGTAATGCCCACTGAATTCTTTGAATATGCTGATGGTAAAATTCTGGAATTAGCCTGTGTAGGAAAATACGTATTAGTGCGTTACGAAGAGAAGGGGAAGTCTGGTTGGGTTGCATTTAATCAAAGTGGTGAAAAGATTGAATGCCAACAGAATTTTCCTGGAGTAGTTCTTTCTCATGCGCAGCTGTGCGCAGTTACGACAAGTTCTTCTAATAAGATCCCTCAAATCGTAATTTCTAATAGAGGAGAGGGGTATTCACTAGCTGATTTGATAAAAGAATATGGTTTGCCAAAATGGGAAAGAGAGGAATTAAAAAGACAACTAACGCAGGCATACGAGGTAAAAACTAGATATCAGTATGGGGCCTCCGAGGATCTAAAGTGGCTTGATTTAAGGGCAGCACCGCAAAAACCTGATCCAGTAATTAATCTACCGTATATTTTACATAATGATGTTGCAGATCGAATAGTTATCTTTGAACGAGATGGTAAGTATGTTGTCTATCAGACAGCCGATGAAAAGGGGCAGGCCTTGCTTCCATCAGAGTGGAAGCGTCTTGACGTTGAGAGCCCAGAATCGATTGTTAGTAGCTTTCCACGAATAGCCGGACTATTAAACGTTCACTTAAACGCCGGCAAATATAAAGCAATTGATGATACACCATACGGAGTTTTATTAGAGAGGGGGCTTGTTAAGGTAGTAAAACTTGCAAATGAAGAATTAGCCTTTTCCGACGCGGCTGTCGGCTATGTCGCAGCAATTAAGGGGAAGACAAAAAACCTATTCTTTTTTTCTAAAAAAGACGGCGCAACCACTATAAATAGAATCGATCTTGATAAACTTGTAGGTATTAATACTGCTATTGAATCAAGAAAACTTCCGATTAAGGGTGAGCTTTTAGAGATTAAGTTAGATAGTAACTCTAATTTCCTCTTTGCTGTTACTCTCGAGCAGGGGCAGAAACGGATGAGCGTTATCGAGAGTGATACTTTAAATGTTGTATTAGAGGTTCCAGATGTTAGTGAAAAATTTGATTTTGATGTTGATGGCAATGTTTATTTTGTAGATTCACAGGGAAAGCTTCGTCTAATCCAAACTAATCTAAAAGAGATTCCAGTAGGAGGATTAGATGCTTATCGTAAAGAGAGGCAGACCCATTTAGTTGCTTTAGATCAGGCTTTACCTACTTTGGAGCTGCCAAAGGCCCGTATTCGGTATAAAGCACAGCCTCCTAAGTCAACTAGTGAAGGTGCTGTACTAGAGTCTTCCAAGAAGCGTCTACTGGATTTAGTAAGGCCAGAGTTGGCAGCAGCAAATTCTCTCGAAGCAATTTCCTTAGTTGAAGCTCGTATTGAGAAATTAAAGGAGGATCCTACATTATCGAAATTTCCAGAGATCTTCATACCTGTAGTAAGAATGGTCGCTGAGCGTATTGATACAGTACGAGTAGCGCAGTTTGAAACTACAATGCAGAGCTTTAGAGAGAGTTTGCCGGAGCTTGATACCGCAGAGGAATTAGCACGACTTGACCTTGCATATGTTGATCTTTGTAAGCAACGCCGTCAATTAGTTATAGTAGATGTTGTTGCTAGAGAACGAGTGGACTCAGCTCTTAAAACCATAGCAAAAGATGTAGACAAAGCTAAAGAAGCGGTTAAGGGAGAGCTAAGTGCGTCAATTCAGGGCAGATTAGATAGATTAAATAGACTAATTGGTAGTGCAAGTAATCTTGGAGAGCTAAATGCCATACAAGGTAGTGATGAAGCTGTTGAATTTTCCCGCTTACTTTGCTTAGTGTCGGATCCGGCTGAGCATAGCAAGTGGCAATCCAGCTATGACCAAGCTCTTTTTCAAAGGAAAAGCGATCTAGAGCGAGAAACAGAAATTGCAGCTGAACGTGAACGCATCCGCTTAGCTAAGATTCTTGAGGAGAGTCGTGCTATACTAGAAGATCTAGAGATAAGCCTAGGAATAGTAAAAAATGCAGCAGATCTGCTCGTATTAAGACGCACAAGCCCTTTAGTCATTAAACATAGCGCCAAAATTCTAGCCTTGCCTGAGGACCTGAGACGCGTCGAGCAGGATAAGTTAGACGGGCTATTCACAGCTAAAAAGAAAACTATAGATGGGAAAGTAATTCTACAATCACCAACCGCAGCAAATGAGGCAAACTTTGGACATGAAGTCTTTCCTATATATAAAGAGACGACTTTAGTTTGGCAGCCAAAAGTAGAGGCATTCAAAGACGAAGCTGTTGGACAGCTAGTTTATGTAAGTAATCACGGTAGAGTATTTAAGCCTGATATTGAGCCAGTTCCAATTAGCATTGAAGATGAAGCTACTAAAAAAGCAATTGCCTTAACCCGAGTTAAAGCTGCGCAGTATTTCGAGCGTCAAAAACACCGGCCAGTGCAGATGAATCCACTTTGGGTAGTAAATGATTATTATCGTGAGGTGCTTAGTGATCTAGCACGTATGGCGAAGCTACAAACACCAGAATGGATGGGTAGAGGCATTTGTATATTAGAGGGAGAGGCTGGTGTGGGCAAGAACGTAGTTATTCATATGTTCTGTCATTTTACCAATCGTCAGGAGATTACTTTCTCCTGTAACGGGCAGACTGAAAAAGAGGATTTGATGTATGCTTTTCATTACGATCCTAAGAAAGGAACCTACTATGTTGACTCTCGCTTAATCGAGATGATACAGACACCTGGCACTGTAATTACCTTTGATGAAATAAATGCACTTCCACCACCGCTTGCTAAATTTCTTAATCCTCTCTTTGGAGAGGATCGATGCTTAAATCTACCTGACGGGCGTGTAATTAAAGCGCACCCAAGCGTGCTATTTTTTGGAGCAATGAATCCTTCAAGTTATTTGGGAGTAACTAAACTTTCCCCTGAGGTCAAGTCCCGTGCGATGTTCATGCTAATGGATTATCCAGATGAGAAATATTCCAAGAGCGGGAAGTATGCTCCATATGAAGCTGAGATTTTAGCTCAGTATATGAAACATGCGTCGAAACTATCACAGAGTGAATTTTATCAGTTGTGGGATTACCTAGTAAATGGCGACAAGACCAATGGAGGAGATCGCCTTTTAAATAGGGAAATTGAAAAGGAAGTGGTAGGTATTTACCAGATAGTAAGATGTGCTAATCGCATCCGTGCTGCATACCAGAATTACAAAACAGGACGGAGTACGGAGATGGTCAATTTTGTTTTCTCACTCAGAGAAACTACCACGATCGCAATGATCATGCATGCGTTTTCCTCACCTAAGGAGGCGATTAAAAATGTAGTTATACCTAAAATCGAAGATCCAGAGGAGCGTGATCGAGTACGATTAATTATTGAGCAGGTATAATTAGTAATATATTGACAGCTAAAAATTGAATCATAATTGCTTCTCTTAAATTACCTGTTCTAAATATGCGCTCTCCTTGAGGAAGCGCCCTGCTTTTGAAATCGGCACCATCTTATCTCTTGTTCCGATCTCTACAATATCCATCTTGGATTCTATTGCGTCATATACACCTCCTACTCCAAGTGCATCAAACAGTTTCACTCCTAACACCTTTTCTGCTTTTACAAAGGCCCTTACCTTAGCGGCATTTCCAAATCCACTTGACAACACTATTTTGACCCTCTGATAGTTAGCCTTATCTAAAGCTATACGTAATGCATAAACTGCGCTTATTGTAACTCCATTTCCATACCAGAACTTTGCATCAGGATCGTCTGCTGCAACAAAAGGAAGACCTTGGGCTCTTAATTTTTGAGCCTCCTCACAATCAGCTGTAGGCAGAGCTGCCTCTGCTATATTTTCACCACAGGTATCAACACGTACAAAATGAAGATCTTCACCAAGCGCATTGGCAACTGCTAGGGAGTCCGTTATCTCTCGGTTTCTATAATCTATTAACGCGATGCGCGGAACTTTCTTATCTATGATCCTATCAAACGCCTTGGTGGCTTCTACCACTGCATTCTCTCTCCCAAAATAATAGGCATAAATATTCTCGAGTGCGTGAGGAATAGTACCTACCCCTACCTTGCCTACCTGTGCTGCGCCAATATCTGTTGATGACTCTGTTGCACCTCCCAAAAAAGCAGCTGCGCTTATAACCTTATCCTCACGAAAGTCCCAATGACGAGGGCCCATGTAAATTATCGGCCTGCCCTCCGCTGCATTTACTACTGCACGCATTCTATTTGTAACATCAGGTAAGCTTATAGTAGAGTCAGGTCTAGTGGCTCTAGTAGTAGCCCCTGCGATCACTCCAAGGTACATCGTTTCGAGTGCAGCGATATCTTGAAAGGGAGCAATAACTCGCATTACTACATCCCCAGGACGAAATGGAGCACCATCCTGTAAGGCAAATATTTTTCCTCCGTGCTTAACAATATCAGAATATTTTGTAATTATTGCGATAGCTTCATCAAGTCCACCAACAATCCCTGGTCCCTTTCTTATACATATTTGCGCATTTACCCAGGGATTTAACCCGTCAGCCTTTAAGATTTCCGTGGTTCTTAAAAAATATTTATCATTATATGGTTGGTAATCTTTTGGCAAATACGTTCCCAGTTTTGCTATATTTGCTAGCCTGTTGTTTTTGACTTCGAGTGCTCTACTTCCAAATTGTTGAGGTTGCCCACTTCCTGTATGCTCTAAATTCATATTTTAGTTCCCTAAGAATTCTTAAAGTTCTAAAGATATGTTTGTATATATTTAGTGCATCTCGAAAATAATTATAAATATTATCAGTTATTAGCTTTAAATCTGCTAATAACTAGATTTAGCTTTAGATGTAATCACATACACGCAAAGCTTGTTGGTAGTCTTTTTGAATATTGCTTATTCATACTTAAGCAATTTAGTTTGGCTAAAACTTATTATAGTGTCTGATTTTATATGGAATGTAGCAGACATGTGCCATGCAGTGCCGCGTTACGCGCAGACTTAAGGTGGCTCCTGGACAGAAACTAATTATTTTACCCTGCGCAGATGACCTTTTCTTATCTCTTTCTTTGCCGGTGCTTGTGTTGATTCAGCGGAGATGCTCTGAGCTTCTAGCGGCTGAGGTGTTTTTGGCTCCTCCTTAGGCGGGAATTTCAGCAGCTGTTCAAGTACTTCAGCGGGCGTACTCTCGGGCCAGATAAAATTCTTACCGTTGTGGCTTGTTAGCCCCCAAACTGCCTTAAGCGGGATAACACAGGAGAAGTACTTATCTCCAAATAGTAAGTCAGTTACAATCTTGCTTTTCTGAACCTCGATACCGCCGCGGAAAAGACGGCTCAGTTTGAGCGTGACTGAATTATTAGCCATGAGATGCTCTGGCAAAGTAGTACCGGCAATACTAGGAGCGAGGTGCACCAAAACATACTCTTCTTCAAGATGTTTGTTTACTGCCTCATATTTTTCCTTTGTAAGAGCGTCCATTTTAGTTGAATTTTTACTATTTTCCATGGCGTAGTGATTCTATCTCCTTATCTCTAATACTCAATAGTTCACGTAGTTGAACTATCTCTTTTGTTAGATCTTGTACAAGCGACTCAAGTTCTTTATTTTTACTTTCCTTGGCATCTTCATGAGAACTGTCAGTCGTATTCGGCTGCGGATAGTCCTCACCGTTGGCCCAGGCCCATATAGTTTCAATCACAAAAGCAGCCGAACGGAGCTCCGAAACTAGAGAGACTTTTGATTGTAAGCGTGCGCTGCTAGGAAAAACAAGTGCTAGGGTAGGTGAGAGTTGTTGAGAATCTGTACCTTTGTCAAAAAATATCTTTATTGGGAATATAATCTTGGTAGGTAGTATTTTGTTCTCTGACACAGGGCTGCTCTCGTTAGTTGACAACGATGTTGCCTCTGGCGCAGGTTCGACGGATTTTCCCTTGGATTTAATGTATACCTTTAAGCTATTAAGACTAGGAGTAGCACTGACTAGAGATGGGCTGCTTAGATTGAGGACTAGATCTGTTAAGCTTCCGCGTCTTACCTGTCTTAATGAGGAGATTAGAGAAGGTGGTGCAGAAGAGTCGTTTTGAATAAAAGTTGTGTCCACCCCAGAGATACGCACACTTGTTCCATCAGTGCTTGGGTTTACAATAAGCTTCTCGCTTTGAGATCCGTTTAGAATTATTACTACGTGACTGCCACCATAACCGCGTAACTGATATTTAATTTCAGACGCGTAAGTCGAGCTTACGAAGAAGAAGGTTGCTACAACGATTTTTTTAAGAGTTGATATCTTCATCTAACCTATTTAAGTCCTTACGTAATTGATGAGTGCTAGGCGGTGAAAGATTGTAATATCTCGCCTGTTTTATGCTTGCAAACGTGAGTTTGGAATTCATTGTCAGGTCAAGAGAAAACAGTAATCTGTCGATCTTATGAACAGGGGTAAGTCGTGAAACTTACTTATAATATCTGTATTTATCTAAAAGACGATGAACAACCTTGAGCCCGGTGCCGTATTCGGCGGGCGATATGAAATACTCCGTTGCATCGGAGCAGGCGGAATGGGAGCAGTCTATTTAGCCTGCGATCCGCGCCATAGGGATTTTCTTGTCTCGCTAAAAGTTCTGTATCCGGGTGTGATTCGAACCCGTGAGGCACGCGACCGATTTCGAAATGAGATAGTCGCATCATATAAAGTCAATCACCGTAATGTTGTGCGCGCTTATGAGTATTTTGATGAGCAGGATTTTCAGGCTTATGCGATGGAGTATGTTGATGGGGGAGATCTCTCGACCTTTATGTCCAATGGACGAGTAGATCCAGCTCGGACAATAGATATTCTCAAACAGATAGCCTTAGGCCTAGATGCTATTCACAATGTAGGTATAGTACATCGCGATCTAAAACCGGAAAATATTCTTATAACTTCAAAGGGAGAGATAAAGATTAGTGATTTTGGAGTGGCTCGTCTTAAGGGGACAATTAGCTTAACACAGGTAGGAGCAATGGTTGGAACCCCTAAATATGTATCTCCTGAATATATAGAGACAGGTGAATGTGATGAACGGGGAGATCTATTTGCAGTAGGGGTAATGGGATATGAATTAGTAAGTGGCCAATCTCCCTATCGAAGCGAGACAAAGATTTCCATGATGATGGAACGCTTTAAGATTGATCCAGAAGCGCTTTTAGCCGAGGTTAAAGACTGCCCAGTCGAGCTGGCAAAGGTAATTAAAAAAGCGATGGCTGTAAATTTGGCTGAGAGATATCAGAAGGCTAAAGATTTAGCAGTAGATTTGGAGTTGCTTCAAAGGGGAGAGCGACCCTCTTATGCCAATAATAATCTAGCTGAACCGATAGACAGCACCGATACAGAAGACAATCTTACAGTTCCATCCTCGAAAATCAGCGAGAAAATCCTCTTCGACCAGGTGCCTCGGTATAATTGGAAGCGAACACTAATTCGTTGGCTGGCCATGATGATGGTGTTGATCTGTGTTGTCTCACTTTCGATCAGATTTTGGCAGGTTAAAAAATCGCACTTAAATTTCATGCAGCTTCCAGTAGGCATATATAAAATTGAAACAAGCGGCGCACTCTCGGATAACAATAGCTATGATATAATTTTATGGCGGAGCGAGAAGGGTGCCTTTGCGCTATTGGGAAAAAGCCGCTGTGCGGTTTCAGAGATATCAGAGAGGGGTGAATTCAGCTGTGGTGAACTAACATTCAGGATAGAAATTAACTCAATTCAGGGGAAAAGAGCTATAGGTACGATTAAGGAATTAGGTTGGGGAACAGTAGGTACATGGAGCTTAAGTGAATATGTTGAATAGACTCTGCTTAATGGTATTACTCCAAATAATCTTCGTAGCTGCTACCGTGCAAGCTTTTGACCTTGCGCAATTGAAGCATACTCCACCTAACGTAGAGCTAGGAAAGGAGATTTTGGTTTCTATTCCTGCACAGGATCTAAAGCGTGCGCGTGTCTTAGTTGGTGCTCGAGACGGATATTCTGTTATCCCTATGCAGCAGCAAGGTGAGCAGTTTAAGGCAGCACTCAATTTTGCTAACCTTGCAACACTTATGTATCAGTTTCAGATTGAAACCAAGGATGGAAAGGTATTAGAGACTGAATACTACAGTATCAGACAACCCTCCAATAAAGAGCTTGAGCTTCTTATAGCCAACCTCAGCAAAGAGGCATCTTCGCTGCAAGGGAAAATTAAGCAGCTAGAGAGCTCTCTTTTTGCACTTAAGCGAGTGGATCCTAAAACACTTGGAGCGCAAAAGGCCGGAGAGATGGCTAAGGCGCTTGTGCTTCTGGGTAAACGGGAGCGGGAATATCAGGATATTAAGGAAATGAATGAGGCGCGGCAGAATAAACGTAGAGAGGAGCTGCTACGTACACCTAAAGGAAAGGCGGTGCAGGAGGGGAGTGCTGCAATTGAACAGGAACGTAAGAGGTTTTTATCAGGTAAGTAAAATGAGGAAGTACTTTCAACTATTAGCACTAACTTTGATCGGCATAATGATATGCTGCCATGGTGCAGCAGCGCAGGTAACAAAAGAAAAGATGCGGAATTATGGTCGCATTAGTAATAAATGGCTAGTGCTTGTAAATCAGGATCGCGCTGAACTGCAAAGCGCAGAGATGCAGATAGCAGCAGACGGAGTTGTGCTGTCTACATATTACAAAGAGTTATCAGATGAAAGCTTGGTGACCGGAGTAGTGTTAACAGATGAAGGCCAGGTCTATTCGAATCCGCTGCATCATTTAAGTATGAATGAGCTAGAGGAGGGGTCTATTCAAGTTGCAGAGGCAAAACTTAAGAGTTTAAATGATTTAATAGCTAATTTAAATCAGCAGATATCAAAGTTAGAAGCAGAACTTGATCGTACTACGCGAGCGACACGCGCTGAAGCTGGTTTAGCAGAGGTCGATAAAATCTACGATAAGATCTCTCAGTTAAACGACCAGATTGAAAGCATGAAAATAGCCGAAGAAAATAAGTGATTCGATCTGCCTCTAGTGCTTCGCCAAATAAGTTTTTTCACGTATAGCGCGCAGCGTTGCCCCAGATTGGCACGCCTCGGAAGGAGGAAATCCGCAGCAATACTGAAGTATTGCGAGGATTTTCCGACTGAGAAGCGTGACAAGGTGGGGCAACGATGTGATGCTAGACGTGAAAAAACTTATTTGGAGGAGCACTAGCCGCCATTTCTCATAAGCCTCCTACTGCGAAGGCTGATCTGCATGAAATTACTTCGGATTTTTTGAAAATCCGACCTCGCTGGGCTACAGCCCAGCTTCGCCCGTATTTTCAAAAAATCCTCGTCCTTTCAAGCATTTCAGCCTTCTCGCTACGGAGTTTATGAGAAATGCCGGCTAGTCGCCAGTCTGAGTCATTGGCAAAATAGGGGCGGACGCACATCCGTGTGCTCTACAATAACCTCCCTGTTAAGGCTCGCTTCTTTGGGCTTTTATTTAGGTGTCAGAAGTGCCCTTAAGGCATCCTTCTAGCTTTTCCAGCCAGCTAAATAGCTCCTGGTATTGTGGATTAAAATGTGTGTGCTGTGTAAGGCTTAATACCTTTAGGTCACGCTCAAAAGTTTTGAGCGCTTCAATACATCGTTGAAGTTCAAACATAACAACCTCCTTGTTGGCTATAATACATTTCCTGCGAACAAAGAGGAATTCGGCCTGATATTCAGTTAGCTTTCGGATTTGGAGCTAAATATTTTTCGCTTCCAGGCTATCATTTCAGCGCAGGCCGAGGCTGCCTCAATACCCTTATTAGAGCTATTATCGCTGCAGCGTTCTGAAAGCTGTTTAAGCTCAGTTACAGCTAAGACCTCGGATATCACTATAATTTTCTGCTCAAGCATGACCTGCATAAGCCCTTGCGCACATCCATCTCTAACCATCTCATAGTGATCGGTCTCCCCCTTAACAATAGCGCCGAAGGCTATAATAGCTTCCGGGGGGTGTTTTCGTGTCGCTAAAAGCTTTGCCGCCAGAGGCAGCTCCAACGCCCCGGAAAGCAAGTGATGCTCAACTTTTGCGCCTGTAGAGGAAAGAAGTGAAGAACATCTTTGTACCATTTTATCTGTATATTCTCGGTACCATTTTGACTGAATTATAGCTATCTGTGCCTCGTTAATGCTTGGAATAGTAGGCTGAGGAATAGCAGTTTTCATCTGCTTATTTAACCAGATTCTGCTAGCTGCTGTCAAAAACAGCAGCCTTGAGAATTCCAGCAAAAAGGCTAGAATATAGCGCTTATGACTAATCGTACCGAGCAGGAACGGGTTCGTTTTGATAAATTGGCTAAGCTTCGTGCTGTTGGCTTTATTTATCCTAATGATTATCAGGTAAATTCAACTTCAAGGGAGGTCTTGGAGGCAGAGCTAGAGGATGCAACTAAGGCGAAAAGATATATTTTAGCCGGAAGAATTGTTCAGCTTAGACATATGGGAAAGGCTGCATTCGTGCATATCCTTGACCGTATAGGGAAAATTCAGCTTTACGTAAAGCAGGACATGGTAGGTGCAGAAAGTTACTTGCAGTTTAAGGAGTTTGATATCGGAGATATTATAGAGGTAGAGGGCTACGCCTTTGTTACCAAGACCGGTGAGAAGTCTCTGCATGTTGAGAAGATTAGACTGCTTACAAAGTGTCTAATCCCGCTTCCAGAGAAGTGGCACGGACTCTCCGATGTTGAGGAGCGTTATCGTCACCGTTATGTTGATTTAATTGCTAATTCGGAGGTGCGTGATGTATTTAGAAAGCGCGCTAAGGTAATTTCCTTTATACGAAAATACTTAGATGATCGGGAATTCTTGGAGGTAGAAACACCAACGCTTCAAAATATTGCCGGCGGCGCAACCGCTAAGCCGTTTAAGACTTTTTATAATGCACTTGATACTGAGATGTATCTGCGCATTGCGACAGAGCTACCACTAAAAAAACTAGTGGTCGGCGGGCTGGAGCGGGTATATGAGATCGGAAGAATCTTTAGGAATGAAGGGCTATCGAAGAAGCATAATCCTGAATTTACTTCGATCGAATTCTATATGGCGTATGCTACTTTTGAAGATCTGATGCGATTAACCGAGGATCTTCTCTCTGAACTAGTTAAGTCGGTAAATGGCAGTTCAAAACTTCAATATGGCGATAATGAGATTGATATGACCACGCCATGGCCACGTTATTCAATGCTGGAGTCAGTACATGTGGTCGGTGGTGTTGATAGGCGCTTTAATCTCGATACATTGGAAGGTGTGCAGGCCGCAGCAAGGGAGCATAAGGTACATCTTGAAGAGAAGGGTGATTGGGGGCGTTGCCTAGAGGCGTTATGGGGCGCTTTAGTGGAACCTAAATTAATCAACCCTGTTTTTATTACCCACCATCCATTGTCGATCTCGCCATTGGCGCGGCGCAATGTTAAGGACCTAAAGATCACAGATCGCTTTGAGCTGATAATCTCCGGGATGGAGATAGCTAACGCCTTCTCTGAGCTAAATGATCCTGAGGATCAACGTGCACGCTTTGAGGAGCAGGCGAAGCGTAAGGCCGGTGGGGACGATCAGGCCTCCGATGTGGATGCGGATTTTTTGCGCTCCTTGGAGTACGGGTTGCCGCCGACTGCCGGCGAGGGGATCGGTATAGATAGACTGGTAATGCTGCTGACTAATTCGCCTACTATTCGAGATGTGGTGCTGTTTCCACAGTTAAAGCCGGAGTAACTCGATTAGTGTGGTCACTGGGACCGCGGGCTTCCAGCCCGCTTATCGCCACTGCAAGTTCGATCAAGCGGGCTGGAAGCCCACGGTCCCAGTGGCTTAAACCCACGTAACTACTTGAAGTTACGTAGCTTATAGAAAGAGAGCCCCTTCCCACAAAAACTTAACTCCTTTTGGATCCTTCTTATTTAGTACAGAATCTAAAGTAGGTGCATATTATGGACGATATGTAGTTGCGGAGATTATTTGCGCGCTAGTTGTAGCTATCTTTAGTTACAATAGCTGTAGATACAGGTTCATCCTTTATATCTCCTACATTTGGGATGAGCATAGGAAAATCCATAAACGGTTTTTTCATTTTTTTTAGAAGGAAAATTGACCATGAATAAGAAAGAAAAAGGCTCAATTGAGCTTATCGTATTAGGTTTGTTAGCAGCCCTTATCGTTGTACTCGCTATCCCATTGCTACAGAGTATCGGACAGAAAACTTCGAACGCTCTAAGCACTGTCAATAACAAGATATAGTTGTTGCGAGTGGATGAACAGTCCGCTCTTAGATGTATCTGTTAAATACGCAACTAAATATGCGTAGTGTACAGTTTTCATCAGGAGCGGATTCGTTCATAGCGAAGTCCGTGGGGTTTGCCCCACGGAATAATTAAGGCTCCGTCATGCGCGTCCACCCGACAATTCTTGCTCCTAAGTCTGCCAAATGGCACTTCCCAGCCGCCTTCGCGCTCTTATTTTTTCTACTTATCTTAAATCTGATGCGTGGGCCGCGAGAGGAGGTAGTGGCAGAGAAGCCGGAGGAAAAGCTGATAGAGGTTGTAGTGGCTCAACAGAGTATAGAAACCGGCCAACCTTTAGAGACGGCAACCTTAGTGCTTGAGCGTCGCCCTGTGAACACGCTGCCTTCAGATGCAATAACATCATTCGAACAGATTAAAGACAAAGTAGCAGCAGGTCCGATTCCCGCCGGCTATCCGCTGGCAATTGCACTGCTTGGAGACCCTGTCCCAGTTATGCCTATAGCCGCAGCTTCGAGCGATGTCGTTGAACCTGCGACAGATCCTACTGAAGCACTGCTTAGGGAGATTGAGAAAGATACGGTAGCAATGCCACTTTCATTCAATGCAGACGCCCCGCAGCGGGGAACCCGTATCGCAATTACACTGATGAGGCCGAAAGGTGAGCCAATAGTAGTAATTGAAGATGCTTGGGTATCCAAGGCCTCCAATAGGGATGTAGTTGTTAGATTAAGTGCAAGTCAGGCATTAGTTTTACAATCTGCAAAGAATCAGGGAACTTTTAATTTTATCGAGCTACCGATAGAGGGTCCGAGTCCATATGCCGGTAAGGGTATGACTAGCGAGGCGCAGTTAAAAGCTGAATTAGAAGGAAAAATCAAATCAACTGTCTCAAGTATTGTAAGTAAGGTAAATACACCGGAGCGCAAGCGATATCGTAACTATGCCTGGGTAAGTGGTGAAGGTGCCCGCTACGGCATTGCAGAGGATGGCAGTATTCATCCTGTAGATTCGCAGGGATATGCGTTGGATCAGTAGGTGGCTTCTGTCCGTCGAACGTATAAAATCAGATTGAATTTAGGGCCCTTTTTAAACCTCTCCTGCCCACAAAATCATTAATATTTCCACACAGATCCGCCGATAATAGAGATAGGGAGATCGTTGCTCAATGGCTGGAATGCTTAGCCGCCTTAAGAAGAAGGCATCAAAGACCAATACTATGGCAGCCTCGCTTTTAGTGCAGGGTGGCGCAGGATCTAATCTTATTTCTCAGAGCAGTGACTCTTCAGATACAAAGTCAGTAGACGATCTTCTAGCCGAGTTGAAGTCCGAGAGTAAGCATACCTCTACTACACCTCAATCCTCGCAACAAAGTGTAACCACTGAGCTAACTCAAAGCAGCGGTGGTAGTACTACAAAAGTGCATGTAGTACAGACAGATCTCTCCAGAAAAAAAAGTGGTATTTTCGATGAAGCTTTACCCTGGTGGTTAACAGATCCGATTGTTTCCTCTCCACAGGTCGATATTCTTGTACAGGCATCGAGACGAGCCTTAAATGACCTTCTGACTGATGGAATTAAACAGGAGGAGTTGCCCAGAAAAATTCAATCGGCAGTTCAGATCGCTGCCAATCAGCTATCAAGTGAGGTGCGCTTTTCACGAAAAGATATGGAGGATGCAGTCTCCGATCTTATAAGTCTAATGATGGGCAAGGGGCCGCTGCAGCCGCTCTACGACGATCCGGCAGTTACTGACATATATATGGACGGGTTTGATAGTATTAAATGTGTACGTCGTGGGCAAGCCTTGGAGACACCATTTAAATTCCGCAGTCCCGATGAGTATGAGGCCTATATCACTCAGATGCTACAGTCCGTAGACCGGGTACTAAATTTAAGCTTGCCGATAGTAGACTGCGTACTCAATGATAAATGGCGGAGCCGTATCAATGCTGTTCATTATACCTTACTGGACGGCGGACAGTCCTCTCTAGTAATTCGTGTGCCACGTCTTCAGCAGATTACCTTCTATGACTTACTGCGCACAAAGACATTGCCGGCAGCAGTCGCAGCTTGGTTAGCCGAGCTAGTAAGCTGTGGAGAGGCAAATATTATGGTGATGGGGCCAACCGGCTCCGGAAAAACGACATTGACCACTGCGCTTTTGAGTGCAGTTGGATCTGATGAGCGAATCTGTACACTCGAAGACGTTCCTGAGATTTTTGTTCCAACAGCGCATCTTGAAAAACTTGTTGCACGTCCGGAGAACTCACAGGGTGAAGGAGCGATCGGAGTTCATCAACTCTTGCGAGCTGCTCTACGCCGCGCTCCACACCGCATTATTGTAGGTGAGATCAGAGATAAAGAGGGACCTCTCTTTCTTAAAGCATTAGAAACCGGACATGCCGGATCTGTTGCCACTATTCATGCCGAACATCCACGTGATGGTCTATGGCGTCTTCTCGACGTAGTTCAGGCTTATGAGAATGCGCCTCAGGAAAGTCTTCAGCGCCGTATCGGCCGAGCCTTAAACGTTCTAGTTTCAATGAAAAAAATAGGTGGACGCCCGTGCTTAATTGATATCTCTGAGGTTAGGCCACCGGTAGGCGGAGAGTTTGTAGTTAAACAGATTATAAAATTTGAAAAAGAGGAGGGCGGCAAAAGGTTTTGGAGAATTATGGCCAATCACTCCTTCTGGCTTGATCACCTAGCAGAACGCGGGATGGAGCTGCATGCCGGTCCAGCGCTCCTTCCGATGGAGCGCATGCAGGAAGGGATTAAAGGAGAATCCTAATGAAAGAGCATGAGAGATTTGACCTGTTAGCAGTTAAGGAGTTTGAGGGACAACTTACAGCTAAGAGTCCCAACTCAAAGGAGAGACAGATCTATGTAAAAAAAGGAAGCTACGCAGAAAAGTTGCTGCAGGCCGGTATTGGAATTCCACCAAGAATGTATGTTCTTTTAGTGGTTATGGGCAGTTTATTAGTAGGATATATAGCCTCGTTTTTAGGGGCTTTTCTAAGTATTTTTATTATAATCGTTATGGGTCAGTATCTCCTGGTGGGCTACCTAGATGATAGGGCGGAGAAGCGAAAGAGAATTGTAATTCCGCAACTGCCAGTATTTATTGATGGATTAGCATCGGCGCTTGGGACCGGATTTAATATTGAAGGAGCTATCATTCAAGCTACGCAGAGTGTTCCAGAGGGACTTCTTCGAACTGAACTTGATAGGGTGGTTAATTGCTTGAATCGAGGGTTCTCGGTTAATGACTCAATTGCAGTAATTAAACAGCGCATACGAGGGAAGGAGATAATCTCTTTAAGTGTTGCACTTAACCTTTTTGCAACTATGGGTGGAACTTTGCTCGAGCCTTTTAGAAGGTTAGCCGCAAAAATTCGTGAGCAGCAAACAGTTGTGGAGCGAGCCAACCGTGATCTAGTACAGGTTAAACAGGCATTTATGATACTGGGTGGACTGTCCGTGCTTGCCCCGGTGGTACTCTCCTTATTAGAGCCCGACTATCTAAAGGAATCATTTAATGACACGCTAGGTCGGTTGATTTTACAGATTGCGGTAATGATGCAGATTATTTCTGTCATGGCTTTTAAGTATATTACTAGTTTACGGCTGTAGCTGTATGACACTATCTCTTTTTATCACACTTGGCTTTATCGGCTGGTTTAGCTGGATGTATGTTGAGCACCGTGCAGGCTTAGAGCGGGAGATGGGGCGCTTTAATGCTGAGCAAGGTGATTTTTATATATCGGTAAATCGCCGCCTAAATTCATTGCTTGAGAGCTTAGGAGGGCGACGTAAGAAGAAGGCTTCAATTGGATATCAAGCATCGAAAGCCGAGCGTGATATGACTAAAAAACTTCAAGCCGCCGGACTTGAATCTGCCATTGAGCAGGGGAGGTTTATCTTAATCCGGATAGTATGTGCAGTTGGAGGACCTACACTTGGCGCACTAGGGTATCTATACATACCGGCCTATTACGCAACCATACTAACTCTAATGACCTCGGCAGCAGGAATCCTAGTGCCGATCTTTTGGTTAAAAAATAAAATCCTTAACAGAAACGAGGAAATTCAAAGAGAGCTTCCTTTGGTCTTAGACTTAGTGAATCTTGGAACTAGTGCCGGCTGGGATGTAGCAGCCTCCTTTGAACGGGTTATTGACGCATTGTTTGAGGAGTTTCCGGAGCATCCGTTAATCAAGGAATTAAAGCGCGCACGTTGGCTGACCTCAAGCGGCTACACATGGAACGAAGCCTTGATACGGGTAAGTCAGCGTATGGCTAATGACTCCGTAAGACGAACCACTTTGTCAGTCGGACAAGCTATTAAGCAGGGTGGAGATAGGCGAAAACAGCTTGAGGGTATCGCCGAGGACGCACAGCGAATATATTATAGTGAGCTCGACAAGCGGCTTGCGCAGCTGCCGGTAAAATCAATTTTAATTACGATGCTCCTGATGGTGGCATATTTTATAATTTTGCTAGCACCAGCTGCGGTAAAGGTAAAGAATATATTGTTTACTTAGATATGAACTATGAAAGTTGATGTTAACATGGAAAACGGCTCAGTTACTCTTGAGGAGGTTGCTCTGCTATTGGCTCTTATAGGATTAGTTGTCTTTTTGGCGGTGCCATCTTTAGACACAGCGTTTTGTCGTGGAGCTGCGCGCGACGAGTGTGTTGCTAATAGAAGTGCAGATCCGTTTGGACCTGCGCCTGTTTGCCCTACACCGAGCTGTTAGCGAATTGCTGGTATGAGCTGAACAGTTACGCGGATTGTTTGAATAAAAGATTTTATTTATATTGTTGTTATGGCGCGAGTATTAATTATAGAGGATTCAGCATCACAGGCTGAGGTTATGAAGGAGATCGTTGAGGGCGCAGGCCATGAAGGTATACTCTGCCCAGATCTCTCAAAAGGTATTGCTCAGACCATACGCCCGCTTAAGCCTGATATGGTACTGCTGGATTTAATATTATTAGGACCATCAGGTAAGCCGGTTGCTGATGGATTTCAGATCTGTAGAGAGATTAAGCGTATCTCGAAAAATGCAATTGGTGTAGTAGTCGTGAGTTCTAAAGGAGACGAGGAGTCCGCTGAATGGGCGCTTTTACAAGGTGCCGATGCATTTCTCCAAAAACCATTCAATGTTAATAACCTGGTAGATGTGATGAACCAGGTGTTAAATCGTGAGATTTAAGGTGTGGGTAAAGCATAAGTCACACTGGGACCGCGGGCTAGAAGCCCGCGCTCCCAGTGGTCCCTTTTTGAGTAATTACAATTTAACTACTTAACTCTACGACGCCATTAGTTAAATAATAGCTACAAATACATAAGTATAAGATAGAATCTACCGATAAGTCTGAAGCGCTTATCGGGTATCTAAATATTGGATAATTTTCTTGGGGTCACTTTACTCTCAGCTGATGCGAAATATAGCTCTGACTCTACTAACAGTAATAGCGGCTAACCTTGGCTTATGCAGTACGGCCTTCGCTCTACCTGATAACGCAATTGTCTTTATCACGCAGCCACCATTTCCCTCCGATTTTGCAACGGTTAATGCAACTTTTGGAAGTCATCGCGCCAGCCTAGATTCAGTACCGCGTGGAGGAGATCTTTATATCCGCTATAGTAACGGATCTTTAAAAAATCTGACTTCAGCAGCAGGTTATGGAAACTCAGGCATGCAGGGTAGTACAGCAATCGCCGTGCGTGATCCTGCGGTACATTGGAGTGGCGAAAAGGTGATCTTTAGCATGACGATCGGTGCTCCAACGGCACAGTATCAGGTAAATGATTATCGCTGGCAATTATATGAGATCACGGGCTTAGGCCAGAGCGAAACGCCGCTGATAACGAAAGTTGCAAACCAACCTACAAGTTATAATAACGTTATGCCGGTGTATGATAATGAAGATAGGATTATCTTTGTATCTGATAGACCGTATGGCGGCGAATCCCATTTATATCCGCAGCGCGATGAGTATGAATCTACTGCTACTAATACCGGCCTGTGGCGGCTTGATCCGGCAACTTCTGAACTGATCCATCTGGATCATTCACCTTCAGGAGATTTTAGTCCTATTATTGATAGTTACGGACGGGTTATTTTTACGAGATGGGATCACTTACAACGTGATCAACAGAACCGCTGTTCAAACTCAGGCTTTGGAGCATTTAACTACGCGGATGAAAGCGCGTCGGCAGCTGCGCAAGATTCAGACTATGAGGTTTATCCTGAGCCGCGTGCAGATTGCGACTATGATCAGTTGTCAAACCTTGACCACCATAGCTTTAATATATTTTTCCCATGGCAGATCAATCAGGATGGTACTGAGATGGAGACTATTAATCATATTGGCCGACATGAGCTGCAGGGCTACATGGGAAAATCATTTAATGATGACCCTAATGTAGAGGAGTACTACCAGCAGTATAGCCGCAGCAACACGAATCCGATTGATAATTTTTTTCAGATTCAGGAAGATCCGCTTAACGCAGGATTATACTACGGGATCGATGCTCCGGAATTTGGCACACATGCCTCAGGACAGATCATAAAAATGAGTGCACCGCCAACTCTGGCTGCTGATAGTATCACCGTAACATATGTTACTCATCCAGATACCTCAGGTACGGACGATACTCCAAGTACTGATCATATCGGTCTAAGCCGTGATCCGCTGCCGC
The DNA here is from genome assembly GCA_964556665.1 of uncultured Bdellovibrionales bacterium. GTDB lineage: Bacteria > Bdellovibrionota_C > UBA2361 > UBA2361 > CAZKXU01 > CAZKXU01. The sequence goes on from CAZKXU010000062.1 coordinate 19,735, forward strand.
TCTCCGATGGCTCCCTGATAGTGGCTCACACAACATCGACAGCGCAGGATGCTAATATAGGCACCTCAGCTGAACCACAGTCGAAGTATAGTTATAGATTGAAGTTGTTTACATTGAGTGGATCTTACTTTATTCCAACATCGAATCTAACATCAGGTATTACAAAAACTATCTCTTATTATAATCCGGATGAGTTAGTGAGTTATAATGCCGTGACGATGTGGGAGCTTCAGCCCCGCGAGTTGCGAGTGCGCACACGACCAACTATATCCGAAGCGGAACTTTCTGCGCCTGAGCAGGGTATTTTTGATGATTTAAATTTAACTGTTAGTGAACTTAAAGAATATCTGCGGGATAATAACCTAGCCTTAGTTGTGAGCCGTAACCTGACTACACGGGATAAGCTAGATCGACAGCAGCCGCGTAACTTAAGAGTTACCGGTTCTGAGACAGAAACTATAGCAACCTCAGGTAAAGTATATGACATCACACATCTGCAATTTTTTCAGGGAGATCTAATTAGGGGCTACGGAGGATATGACAGCCCAAACAGTGGGCGTCGCGTACTTGCGCAGCCGATGCATGATGTTGATTCTAACGTAAATCCATCAAATCCAACTGGCCCAAGCGGTAGTGTGAAGATAGGTTCGGATGGATCGATGGCAGCATTTGTGCCTGCGCGGCGCGCTCTGACCTATCAGATTACTGATGATGATGGTGTTGGAGTTGTACGTGAGAGGTTCTGGCTCACATTTCAACCAGGAGAGATCCGGGTATGTGCCTCCTGTCACGGTGTAAATTCCCTTGATCAAGCTGGCAATTCAGCGCCTCAGAATGAGCCTGAGGCGCTACGAA
>CAZKXU010000063.1:0-20511 GCA_964556665.1 uncultured Bdellovibrionales bacterium
GGGCAACGATGTGATGCTAGACGTGAAAAAACTTATTTGGAGGAGCACTAGTTCTTACCATAGAGAACTGAAGTCAAGAGAAAAGGTGACAATTCTATTTTTCAAGACCTTATTCTTTTAATAAAGTCTATCTCGAAAAATAGAACCGCCACCTTTTCTCTATAGCATCATTTGCTGTCATGAGCAGATCTAATCTGTCAAAAGCTCGTTTAATCTTAAAGAGAGATAAATATTAATAGATTAGAAATGTTAATCTTTTCTACTAATTGTCCGTATTACCTAATAAGTTAGCACTAGAAATAGCTATCGTATTTTGCATTATCATACTGCGATTTAGGGATTTTTAGACTTAATTTTTATTTGATCTATTTGGAGTAATTATGAACATTAATGACATTAAAAAAATTTTACTGCTGAGCGCGCTGGTTGCGATGCCAAGCCTAGCTATTGCTCAAGCTGGGGGTAATCCTCCTGCATATTGTAATGATGGGACTAAAAATTACGATGAGACTGATGTTGATTGTGGTGGCACTTCTTGCCCTAAGTGCGTGAATGGCAAGGTTTGCTCTAAAAATTTAGACTGCGTTAGTGCAAATTGTGATCTAGAGGATGGGGGCGCGTTATCATGTCGAGCTCAAAACACAATGCTACAGACTGCAACTGTTACTGTATCAGGTAGTTGCCCAACTTCAGGTACAGACCTTTATCCAACCTACATTTCTGGCACTAGAACTGTCTCCTGTCAGAGGTTACAAATAGACTGCCCTGGTGCAAACCCAGCTTATGCACTCGTAAACAAAATCGAGCCAGTGGGTGGGGCTCCGACTGGATTGATCACAATGTTATCATCACACAAGGGTCAGGGCTATTACGCCAATATACAAAGCAGTAATATACCAAAGGACTTAATCCTTGCTTTAACAGATGGTACTACAAATAAGAACTTTAGAGTTGTGGATGTGCTATTTGAAGAAGCGAATGGTACCAATAGTGGTTGGGTGACTAACTCTATTGGAAAATATGCAGATGACACTGGTCTATTAAACTCTGCTTGTCGTGTAGCTGCATTGGAGAAGTATTTAGTGCAAAATAGCAGCTATGCTGTGACAAATGGTCCTGCTTGTATAATTGGTCATTCTATTGGTAGTGCTGCTGCAAGTTTTGCAGTATCTCGATTTCAAGCTGGTTCATACTTGGGACTTGATAGTTTAGTATTAAGTGGTGGACCTCCAGCGGCAAGAGTTGACCTTGGTTGTGCCGGCGGTTATGGTTCAAGTTATACTGGGCTTTCATGGCTTGAATCTGACGGAACTGGTGATTGTGCAGATTATATTACTACAAACTCCACATTTGATCGCAATACAAGTGGTGCCAATGGACAAGCAGAAATCGACAAGACCAGTTGTTATTACGATGCAGCAAACACACAAGGTATTATAAACGCTGCTCAAGGTGGTGACAGTACTAAGTTTTGCGTAGATACTAATCAAGAGGGTAAAGCAACTGGAGTATTAACTAGTGGCAATGTTGACCAAGCTAAGGTTGACTACTTACGTAGACATAGCGTTCTATCAACAGATGCTGATATTAGCATTAGAACACCAATTAACTTTATCTACGGCAGGCAGGATGCTAAAGTAACCAGTGGTGGCCATATGTCAAATGCTGCAACTATCGGTTTAAATTACAGAGATGCACTTGCTGCTATCACAGCCAATAAGATACATACCACATGGGCAGGTGACGACAACGCCAACCCTGTTCAACATCACCTTCCAACCTATACTGCAGGTAAGGATGCAATTCTTGCTAGAATAGCTGATCCTACTTATGGCTGTACGGCTAACCGCGTTAAGTAATACGCGACATATTTTATTCAGAATAAGGCCTCTTTTCGAATAGAAAAGGGGCCTTTTTATTACCTATATCGTAACATCATCATTTGGGCCATTAATGCCATCGACAGAGACATACGGTGAATATTCAGAGGTATTTCCAAGTGGATCGGTGGCTGTAGCAACAACCTTTGAGCCTGGGAGTCTATTACCAGCAACAAATGTATACGAAGCATGACCGGCCGAGTCAGTTGTCACCATAGTACTCCCAATAACTACTGAGCCTACTGAAACATTAGGGTTAGGAGAACCAAAAAATTCTATTGTATATGTAGTTGATGCTGCAGAATCCAAAACGCCAACAATGTTTATAGAGCCAGATATATTATTTGCAGAGGTAAGGACTGGATGATTTTGATGCTCATTGCTGCCAGTATCTATATCCAAATTATCATTAGGGTCTAGTCCATAAAATCCACCTGTGGGCTCATATAGCTCTATATTAAAACCAGAATTACCGTATATCTTATTTCCAACAATAGCATTCATTGTAGCAGCGCCCTTTCCAGGCTCAGGATATATGTATACACCAGGGCCAGTGTTACTAGCGATCACATTTGTAGTTATGGTATTACTTGAGGAGGCTACGGTAACCCCACCACCTGAAAAATTGGATATAATAATATTGTTGGATATAATATTACCATCACTTCCAAACCTAACAGCAACTCCGGTATTGTTCGCTGAAATCTTATTTTTATCTACAGTATTATTATCACTTTCAATATCTAAAGCCCTGCTGTTACCTATTGCTAGAACACCTGTTGGATCTAACCCAAAAATATTATCTGAGAATACATTCAGATCAGATCCAACATTGACATATATAGCTGCTCCTGTATTTCCTGAAAATACATTTGCGGTATAGGTCCCAGACGATTTAACTGTAGATACAGCTGTAAAATTTGGCTTCTTAGTTGCAGTAGAATCTATTCCGATCCAATTATCTTGCAGAGTTACCGTTTTAGCATTTACAAAAACCGCTGTATTAAATGAGTGCACAGAGAGGGCTTTCAGGGTACAGCTAGCTGCTCCGAATTCAATGCCGGTAGATGTTGATACATTCACACCATCAAGCTCAACTAATGGGCTGCCAACATACCCAGGTTGACTAGATCCATCGATAGTTAAAGGGCTAACAACCACTGGCAAAGGCGTAAGTGGCTTAATAACAAATGGTGCCGTCCCAGATATATTAAAGTTAATAGTATCTGCCCCCGGGTTGCCATTCGCTTGGCTTATTGCAGATCTAAGTGAACCTGAACCTGAATTGTTGGTATTTGTTACTGTATATGTATTAGCTAGGCAGTTAATCGGGGAAGAAACCAATATTACACTTATTAATAGTGTATAAGAAAATTTTTTATGATTAGTAATAGTTCTGCTCAGATATTCCATGATCACCCCACCTAACATTAAAGTTTAACCGTAATAATGCAAATGACATGCCTATCTAAAATGACAACAGGTCGCCCTAGTGATGAAAAATTACTACGATAGCTTTCAAAAATCAAACCGACAACTTAGCTCAGTTAAAGCATACAATACCTAGCTATGCACTGTGACATGAGCAATAAAATATTAATAATAAACCCCTACCTTCACTTTAGAGTGAGAGTAGGGGTGCCAACAAATCTACGGTAATTCTAATTTATGTTTGCTCCACAGCCGGCACTTAGCTTACTAACGATTTCAGTTTGACCAGTTGTTGATAATTGCACATCATGGCCAACACCAACAATATATGCTTATGTTATAGGAAAGATTGATGGTGTTTGAGCATACACATTCTTACGGTAGAGCCTTCCAGCTGCAGATATTGTTGTACAAGTGATCGTGTTAAATAACTAATAGTTAAGCCCTCAGCTATATAGCTGAGGGCGTTTCTTATTTAGCGCAAGAATCTAAATAGTCCCATCAATAATCGGACCGCCACCGCCATTCACAATCGCCTGCAGTGAGTATTCAGAGGTATTTCCAAGCGGATCGGTTGCAGTAGCAACAACCTTAGAACCATGTTGCCTTGGAGCGCTTAAAAATGTATATGAGGCATGCCCTGCAGCGTCTGTTGTTACAGTCATACTGCCAAGTACTGAGGTACCAACCGGTGAATACGGGTTTGCTGAACCAAAAAACTCAAGTGTATATGTCGTTGATGGAGCAGAATCAAGCACTCCTACCACATTAAGTTGACCAGCAATATTATCAGCTGTACTTAGGACGGGATGGTTTTGGTGCTCATTACTTCCGGTATCTACATCTAACGCATCGTTAGGGTCTAGGCCGGAATATGGACCTGATGGATCAATAAGTTCAATGTTTAACCCATTATCAAAAATCTTATTTCCTAAAACTGTATTCATCGTTCCATAACCCATCCCGGTTTCCTGATAGATGTATACACCCGCTCCACTGTTTTCACCAATGACATTTGTAGTGATTGTGTTACTTGAGGAGGCGATAGTCAATCCACCACCAGAGAAGTTAGACTTAATTATATTGCTCGTTACTATGTTAGAGTTGCTAACAAATCTAATAGCTACTCCTGTATTATTTGCAGCAATGCGGTTTGAGCTAACGGTGTGGGTGCCAAACGCAAGATCAATCCCGATTCCATTTCCAGCGCTTAAGGTAGCAGTTGGATCTAAGCCGATGATGTTGTTAGAAATAGTGTTCCCAGTAGTGGTTCCTGAGAAATTCATTCCAGTTCCGGTGCTTCCTGAAACAACATTATCACTATAAGTTCCTGTCCCCTTAACAACTACTAGCCCTGTAAAATTAGGTTTTTTTACTCCAGCAGAATCTAACCCAATCCAGCTATTAGTAATACTCATTCCGTTAGCGTTTACAACAATCCCAGTATTACATGAGTGAACCGATAAACCGATAATAGCACTGTTATTTGCTGTAAACTCTAGCCCGATAATAGTTGAAACGTTTATACCATCAATCTCTACAAGTGGGCTCCCTGCATAGCCTGGCTGCGTGGTTCCATCAATTGTGAGCGGACTGTTTATAATCGGGAGCGCAGTCGTCGGCTTTATTACAAAAGGAGCAGTCCCAGATATATTGAAGTTAATAGCATCTGCTCCCGGGTTTGAGTTTGCTTGGCTAATTGCGGATCGTAGCGAGCCTGAGCCGGAATTATTCGTATTAGTTACCACATACGTCGTAGCCAACCCGCTACTTGGGAAAAAATTGTTAATTACAGCAGCTGCAATTAACAGGTAAGAAATATTCATACCCCTTCTAGCAATATTATGTAGATCTACCATAGCTTAACCCTTCTATAACAATTGACTGACTAAACAGCTGCAACTACTATACCACCACGTGAGGCATTCTGCTAACTTAGTGTTACACCAGTTACATTCTAAATAATCAAACTAGGCAGAAAATAGTAATGCGATTACAGTTAACTATCGCATATGAACAGCAAAGCCCCCCGCCTGCATAGAGCTAAGCAGAGGGCTCTAATTATAACAAAACAACACAATTACGGGTTTCTGTTTCCAGAACAACCAGCAAGTAATTTATTGTAGATCTCAGCCTGTCCATTAGCATCTACCTGCACGTCATGAACAGCTCCTGTTACATAAGTTTCAGTTACGTCTGCTAAAGCTGTTCCATTTTCAATCAGCTTATCTCTATATAACCTACCTGCTAGCGAAGCATGTAATGAGCAATCTTTTTTACCCCAAACAAAATGAACAGGCAGCTGAAGCTTAAGATCTGAATCAGAAGCAAGCAAGCTATTTGCGACTAAATAGTCCTTAGATGCTGTGCCTCCTTGGCCTTTTGCAGTAACAGCACTGTCGTAGCAATAGCCATCATTAGTATCATCGCTATCATTACTATCAGTAATACCTTGAGCCTTGTTAAAGACTGGTTGGCCTATTGAGGTATTCGCGTAACAAATTCCCTTGAACTGTGTGTCTGTCTTACCTGTGTAGCAAGTTCCTTGATCATAGTAACTGTTTAGATATGTCTTACACGTAGCAAGCCACTCACCAGTCTGCCCATCTCCATCAAGATCATACCAATCTAGGCACAGATCTGCTATATTAGTCATAGGAGGGCCAGCGCTCATTAGAGCATAGTCCACGCCAAGATTTGAATCTGCATCGTATGATGATAATGCATAGGCAACAGCTGCACTACCAGTTGAGTGGCCTGTTAAGCACAGTGGTGTACTATTCGGAACAATTTGATCCCTAACATATTTAACTACAGTTGCAACTCTACATGCAGAGGCTAGCATACCGTGGGTGGCACTGCTACTAGCTGGAACATTCGGTGTCCAGCCATCTGTAGTTGCACTACCATACTTAATAAATTTTGCATCTACTGTAATGTAACCAGCGTCCCTTAGGTCTGTTATGGTTTTCTTAGCTTGGACTGCTCCGGTAGCAGCGCCATAGTAGTACCCACCAGTAAGCGGACCAAAGAACACCACTACACCAAGAGGGGTTCCAGTGGGGTTCAAAATACCAAGCGAAGCAGTTACCTCAAGAGTATTAGGACAGTGAGTAGATGTGATATTAAATGTTCTTACCTCGTTTGGTGTCACTGTTAAGCTAGAACTTGGGTAATTACTATCATTAGAAATCGTATTTACATCTTCGATAGTGGCAATACCCTTTGGAGTTGTGCAGAGTCCGCTGTCGCAGTGACCACTATTACAATCTGAATTAGCTAGACATTTTAGACCATTTGTACACTTCGCGCAGCTAGGCCCACCGCAATTTAAGTCTGTCTCACCATTGTCCTGGATATTATTAAAGCACGGCAGAGGTGTTGGCGTAGGCGTAGGCGCTAAACATGTCTTCGTTCCTACCCCGACGCACAATAGGCCAGACGCACAATCAGTAGGCTGATTACACACCTTGCCTGCAGCACACCTAGTTGGACAATATGCAGCACCTGACAATCCACCACAATCTTTATCAGTTTCGTTTCCATCCTTCACATTATTAGGGCATGTAGCTGCGTACACAGTCCCAGTAAAAGCTAATGTAAATACTGATATTCCCAAAATTAACAGGCGTGCGTACGTTTTCATATATTATCCCTCATGTCACTTAATTATAAACTGTTACCATGTACATAACGGCATTCATTAAAATATTCTTTATACTTCCTAGAATTTCAATGTCAACTCGCCATAATAAGCTCTACTACCCGCTATCGGCAATGAGTTAATATTGCGCCTTACGAATTCTGGAAATTGAATATCCTCATCCAATAAATTTGTAGCATGCAAATTCAGATAGAAGTTTGGAATATTACTGCCGAACAACTGCCTAAGCTTTATATTAACATTGGCCGAAAGATCACTATATGCATCCGCATCCTCATTAACCAAAGCTACAGCAGGATTTCTTTTGCGAATATCACCTGGGTCAGACATATAGTTATTCCACAGACCAAACTTCATGCCACTACCAGTATCATACAACAAACCAGTTTTAAGCATTGAATTTGGTATTAGCGTAAAATCATCGACACCATTACTATCTTCATTCTCCTGATAAGTGTATCCACCGATAAAAAGAAGGCTTGGTGTCAGCTGAGACTTAATTTCAAGCTCTAAACCATGAATATCTAACTCCCCTGTGTTTGCGAACGTAAAGGATGTTCCTCCAGCAGTTGGTATTCTACCAACTAGATCCTCCTCAGTACTATCAAAATAGGCTATAGAGCCCTGAAAACTTTTACCAGTGTAGTGAAGCTCAGCCTCCATGGTTTTAATTGTTTCAGGTTCAAGGTTTGGGTTACCCAATAAAACTCCACCTTGCGCGTTAACCCTCTGCTCTAAAGCAAACGGAGCACGATAAGCCTCTCCATATATTAATTTCATACCAACTTGATCAGAAAACGTAATATTGGCAGCAGCCATTGGAACCATATCTGAATCGATATCCTCAGGTTTATTATATTGGACTCCCGCGGTGAATTTTAACCAATTGGTCAGCGCATAATCTCCCTGCAGGTAGGCACTATACCACATCTCATCATAATCAACTATCCCAACAAGTGGAGCGCCTGTATTAGTTACTCCACTACCGGTACGATTATCAGCTACCCCTCCAAGCAGCAGATTAAAGCGATCACTTAACTTCATTTTATTAGTGACCTCGTACAGAATTCCCTCCGAATCTGTATCTACAATATTTGTCGCACCGAATCTGGCAAGTACTGGCGGTGGCAATGGTTCGAACGTAAACAGAGATTCTGAGTTGTTATAAGTGAAATTAAACTCTACATTCCACCAATCATTCACAGCCCAATCATAACCAAGATCTGCGAAAAGACGATCCTCCTCCCTGGTTCCAAACGGCCAAGCAGGTATAATCCCAAAATGTTCATGATCTATCTGCGCAGCAAAGAGATCTAAGTTTAGGTTGCCGTAATTTAATGACATAAATGCGCCAACATTTTTTTGACCTACATGTGTAGTGTCACTAACACGACGCTCGTCAGTAGCTTTAAATAACCAACCATCTGTATCCTCATAATTAACTGAGAAAACTACATTCAAATCGCCAATTGCATCTGTTGCTCCCATTGACAGCGAACCATCAACTGTCTCATGCGAGCCAGCTCCTACAGATACCTTCTTATCCATCTCGTCGGCCTTATTAGTTATCACATTTATCACGCCTGCAAATGCGTTTGATCCGTAGAGAACAGATCCTGGGCCACGTACGACCTCAACATGGTGTATTACATCTACTGGAAAAGCCCTATATAGCGCCGCGTTAATACCACCCTGGGTGGTATCACGATAAGGACGGCCATTAATAAGGACTAGGACGTGATTGTCGCTATGATCTCGGAGGTCGCCTCGCATCGAGACTACATTGTTCGGATAAAGAAAAGATCCTAGTAAATAAAGACTTGTAACTCGACTTAACACCTCCTCTAAATTTCTAGCACCAAAACCCTCTATCTCATGTGCAGTCACTACAGAAACTACACCAGGAGCATCAATTTGGGATTCTGCGCTTTTTGATGCAGTAGTAACCTCTACATTCATCAATTCCTCAAAAGACATCGCATACAGGTCTGAGTCTTCAGCATACGTAGCCACTGGACAAGTCACCATTAAAATTAAAGCTAAATACGCAAAACATCCAGTATTAATCCTCATGATACTCTCCTTGTTAATCAACTCGAAAAATTTAAGCACTAATGGTCTATAAAAAAAACACCGTGATAGCACTTTTAGTATGCCTATATTCGTTTAGCAATATAATATTTTTAATATAGTACAGGACAACGCGCCAAATTTGCTCTATGTTTTAACAGCCAAAACAGCCGTGATACCTCCTCAAACCTGCTAAGGGGTTAAGGGGTTTAAGAGTCTGTAGATTCTTCCTGGACGGGCCTCTAATTCATGTTTTTGCAGTAAACTGAGTTCCTGGAAAGAAATTAGCCTAGACCGAGCATATTGCATCAGCTTATCTATTCACATCTCCCTCACTTGGCTCATCCATCCCTACGGCTGTGTGTGAGTTTGTTTCTTCGCGCTTTGTATCAAGAACACGCTTACCGACCTTTTGCCTACCATTAATAATATAACCTTCAACCTGTGCATATTTACCATACTCAATACTAGAGCCCGTATCAGCATCCTCTGCCAACTCAAAATCCTCCCCATTAATCGCATATTTTGTCTTATTGCCGCGCTCTACTTTACCATTAATTATGAATTGAGGTGGGCCTTTTAAAATCAATCGCTGCTTTGCGACTACCCGCTTTCGCATATCTGCTCCGGCTTTATTGCTAGGAGCTTTTTTCTCAATTATCTCTGTACGTATCTCGTCATTGGAGCCGATGCGGGACTGAGCTAGCAAGCTATGACTAGAAAAGAAGGTTACAATAATTAACAAAATAATTTTCATACGACGGTCCTTACTTTGATGTTGTCTCATGTGTGCTAAGAATGTTTAACGGTTGATTGTAAATACTTACCGGAAGTAAATCTGGCCCTGGCACCTGTGATGATGGTGTTCCTGAGCCTCCACCGCCACCTCCACCCCCACCACCTGGATTCCCGATTTTTACAGGCTCAGGATAAGCTGGCTGTACAACTATCTTGCCACCACTATGTAAGATACTTGGCGTCACAGGCGCTCCACGATTACCAAGAGAGGAGACCGCAGGGAATATCCCCCCACTTGCCGTATCCAGCCTGACATCAGCAGTATTTAAAGTATTACTATGCGCATAGGGATTAATCAGTCTTGGATCGACATACTCAACTTTAACATCTAGTACAGGTCCGAGAGTCCCGGCAGTTACTCCATCTTGCAAATCTTGACTCTCCACATTTCCATCCCCATCAAAATCATAAATACCTCCATTATAAAACGGAGCGCCAGGGTCTTGTGCATCCAGGATAATTCCTCCCCCCGTTCTAAAATTCAATCCCTGGACAAATCCATATCCACCTACTGAGCAGTTATCGCGATTAGGAAGAAACGTAGCGAAAATAAGGTTTCCCCTTAAATTAACACCTTCATTAATTACCATTCCGGTTGGGTTAAGATAGTTATCATTAGTTACGCTAAGTGTTGTTTGTAAATCGATATAAAACCCGGACTTACCTGTCGGAATACGATAAATTGAGTCATCTGGGCCCACTCTTATAGCAAAATTGCTAGGGGTCTGATCTTGTAGATTTGTAGATGTAAGATTCGATAGTGCATTGGCGTAGGCATCTGCAGCAGTATCCACTGGGTCAAAGACCCCATATATTCTCTGAGTAAATGTTGAGAGTGTTGTTACATCATAGTCAGAATCATAGCGGCCTGTGCCCCAATATACCCCTACCGCAAGAGGCATTGTAGAAACTCCGCTACCTGAGCCGGTATATTGTGGATTATCTACTAAAATCGTAAGCGGTGCTGCTACTACTGGCTGATTACTATTGCCTGAGAATAGCTTTGTGGCACTCCACCCTGCTGGCGCACCATTAACCGCCACACGATACAGATCCCCTGCCTCAGTGCCAACATAGATACGATCTGTATTTAAGTCCTGATCGTTTTGACTTGCCGCAACACCAGAGGTACGTGTTCCTGCCGGATCACTAGCTGAAATTGGCACTACAACACCAGTAGGCGGAGTTGAACTACTTAAGTCATATGCAATAATATTACTCCCTGCAGTGGACTTCCCTTCTCCTGTACCAACTACCATATACCAATTAAATGCTGCCGGATTATAGTCGCTAGCAGAACCTCCAGTTATAACAAGTGAGGGCTTTGACCAGCTCTGTCCTGCATGAACAGAGGCATCCACTTCCCATAACAAAGTTGGATTGTCGCGATCAGTCACATCCAGCACTACGTAGCTAGAGCCACCCCCACCTAGTCCAATCATCGCAAGAGTACGCCAACTTCCGCCACGATATACATCACTAACGGTTATCTGTCCATCAACATAAGCTCTCTTCCAATCGCCGTTATAGCTAAGCCGTGAAAGCCTCTCTAAGTATGGCAATTGACTGGCAGGGATGTAGCCCCACAACTCTTCCCCAGTAGTCGAACTAAAAGCATGTAACATTCCATCATTAGCACCAACTAAAAGTATTCTTGGCTCACTCTGCTGACTAGCTGTAAAGGTATTATAACCGAGGAAATTGCTGAAATTTCCGTTACGTGGACCTACCTCTGCTGGGCGTGAATAAACAATATCGCCAAGCTTGTCTGTCTCTCCATCATCATCTCTATCCCTTATTCTTAAGCCATCAAAATCAGTGCCTTTAATAAAATCAATTAATGTTTGTGCTGAACTGGTTTGTGTATAATCAGATATTAAGGGCTCAAGTAGCGCTGGATCTAATGTCCCATCGATAAACAGTTGAAAAAGTTCTGTTCTTAGGGTTGCAGCGTTTGAGCTATTAAATTGCAATGTCTGGTCTGTATTCCCATCATGATCAGGATCATATCCACTAACGATACTTCGTGGATTGGAATTTAAGTTACGTGCTTCTAAAATGTCTGCTACATCAAAATCAAAAACAAGCTCTCCACTTGAGCTATCATAGTGTGAAACATCGACATGCCCAGTCCAAAGATCAGCCTCATAGCGAGGTCTAAAGACACGCCCCTCATCGCCAAATGTCTCGGCTAACGCTGCTCCAGCACCGGATACTGAGCTAACAACTATCTGTGTAATAATATTTTCTAAGGTACTTTCTAGCTCGGCCGTAGATCCGGCAAAATAAGAGGAGTTTGTACCACCAGAAGCAGCAGTTTGATCAAGTAGATCATAATCAATTCCTAATCCAACTGTAAATGTTTTTATATTCTGTGTGCCAGTAATGGTTGAACTAAAATCAGAGGTATGCGCAAAATATGCAGCGTCGTCCATAAATGAAGCACAAAGATCACTACTAGTATTATTACAGTTCTGGTTTGATGATGCCCCCTCTGCACCATCATTATCATAGTCTTGAACATAAGATCCAAGGAACGAGTTATCATCTTCACCTGTTGGCAAACCATCAGTTAGTAAGATAATAAAATTAGAGTCACAACTTGAAACAATTGGTGAAGTATACTGACATCCTGAGCAATACGGATCATTAGCACTTTCGCCATTCATGTAACGTAGCGCCTCTATATAGGTAAAGGCCAGCGACGTACCTCCACGTGGGGATATTTCATTAATTCTATTAATTAACTCGGTTTGTGTCGAACCGATCGGCAAATAGATGCGTGGCCTAGCACCTGACGATGTATTTCCCTCCAAAGTATACCACTGCGTCGAAAGGTTACCAGAATGAGATGAAGAGGTTCGCTGACTACCGTTAATCGTGGCGAGCCCAAACTTAATATCGGGATTCTCACTAACAATCTCTCTAACCGTGTCACGCACGAGTTTCATGCGGTTTGTATTTGGTAATGTGGCAAGCTCCTCACTGGTTGCGCAATAAAAAATCCACCTTAAGTATTCTTTCCGATACCATCCCGCAGATAGAAAGACCTCCTTGCCATTAAAAACAACCGTCGCTCCTGAAGTTGCATAGACTGATGTGAAAAAATCAAGGTTATTACCTGAACTATCAAAGTTGGCCCAGACATCATTCCAATTATCTGTCAAACGGTGGTAATCATTTTTACGATAGTCGATATATAGATATTCATTACCACTAGAATCAACTATATTAGCGCCCAGACTATCTTTAGCTAGATTAGCAGTATCAAAAATTGCGGATCCATAGATACCTGTGTTGCCATACAGCCATGCTGCATTAGCCCCCTGCCGAGGAGTCGCTGCCCCAGGCGCTGGACAATCAACTTGCGAAGCCGCAGTATTATTACATGTCATACGTAAGACGCTTGGCATATTTGCTGCTGTATTAGCTAATGTTTGAGTCGCATATAAATCACCGGTACTGCTACTTGCAAATCCATAATTATACTCAATAAGTAGAGGCCTTAAATTATCAGAGCTAGCTGGAGAGTTACTACCTGACTCAAGTCTAAAGAATATTGAGGGCAACGTATTTGAACTATCTGTTGCGCAGCTATTTGTAACATCAAAACTTGTGTGCTCCATTGCAGCATTCATAGAACCGGAATCATCTAAGACAAAAAGCGCTTGGGCATCCATGCCTACCTTACTTAACTGTGGGACTGCTGGGGTTTCTGTAGGGGTAAAAGTGGGCACTGCAGTAAACGTGGCAGTTGGAGTTGGAGTGGCTGTACGGGTTGGTGTCGGCGTTGGTAAAGGAGTTGGTGTACGGGTCGGGGTCCTAGTTGGCGTAGCAGTAGGAGTCCTAGTAGGAGTCCTGGTTGGCGTAGCCGTAGGTGTTCTTGTGGGAGTGCGGGTCGCTGTTGGAGTACGGGTTGGCGTTGGCGTTCGAGTAGGCGTTGGCGTTGGCGCAGCATATACAGATTCTGCAAAAATAAAGAAGAAGGTGCTAATGAAGATCGATAGAAATATTTTCATATAACCTCATTGCTAAGCCGCTGGAAGCTCAACTATTGAAACTAAAGTTGACTCACCAAGCCTACCTTTAAATCTTCTTAACGATTTGGCAGTTATACGATAACGCACGGCTCCTGCATAAGCGCCCCCGCCTACAGTCGTATTTAAGTCAGCCCCAATTGAGCTTGCTCCTGGCGGAGCTTGATCTAGCCTCTCTACCTGTACCCAAGCACTGCGATTATTAAGTGTAATATCCGCGGTCGGCAGAGTACCTGTGTTTAGCTGAGCAGTAATTGGCAGTGAATTATTAACTACATCACCCTCTGCGCCAATCGGCCCAAAGTTTTTTATTAATCCACCACCTGTAGGATAAAGGCTTCTTTGACAAGCGATACCTGCGCATGATGGTATTCCATTAGTTGCACTATAGCTTAACGGTGAAAACTCAGTGTATGCACTTGGTGAAGCAGTTAAATTCACCTTCTCACGCCAAAGATTTGCACGCACACTGATTTGCGATAACATATCATGGATTGCACCTTCTGCTATTAGTGCATTTTCTTGAGCAACTTCGGCAATTTTAACCTGTGAAATTGAGTTTACAGAGGTACTTGAGTAGATCGCCGAGATTGAGCTTAGAAGCAGCAAAAGAAAAAGTGCAAGCGGCAATGTCATTCCGCTCTCACTTTTTTTAGAATAGCTAAGTCTGATCATAGCAGTTACAAACTCCCACGCACTAATATATCCGTACTTAGGTTTTGAGCTATTACGGCATCATCTAGTGCTTTCACATTTATCCCAAGGTTCACCCGAACAGCTGATCCATTTAAACTAAAGACTGCATCAGGCACGCCGTTGCCATCGTTATCGACCTGTTCAATATCCGAGGCAATTACACTAGAGCTGCTTAATGGATCAGTACCTGGCACTACACAACTGGTAGTTGAACCGGATACTACCTCACCTCTACGTAGCTCCTTTGTACTGGAATCGTAGATGTAGCCGACATAGTATACCTGAAGGCCGTTACCATTCGTCCCATCATCCTCAGCCACCAAAAACTTTACACTATTTGCAGTGACTGCCAGGGCAGCATTACAGGAAACTAAAGCGGGATCATTGCCTGCAAAGTAAGGTGACACCGAGGCGCTACCCTTTATTTCAGAGCTAAGTAAACCAATTGCATTTCTTAACTCCTGCCCAGCAGTTATGGCACGGCTTTCCAGTCCAAGCCGTCGGTAAGTTTCCTCGATGAACGTTGCAAGTCCCAAACTTACCACAGAAAAAATTACTAGCCCTACGATCATCTCAATTAATGTAAAGCCATTATGTAATTCATCGCTTTTCATATATTACGAAAGTTGAGCAATTAAAGTTTCCATATTAAGATTTTTAGTGCCTAGCTTACCCCTATTTTGAGTTGCACTGACTCTTACCCTTACCGCTTCAGGCATAAAGTTAGTATTAGTTTTGATAGCTGTAAATGTGATCTGATAGGTCGCTCTTGAGCGAGGGACTGTCACACTCTCAGAAGCAGTCTGTCCATCTGTTATCGTAGTATATCCAGTGTTAAATTTATCAAGTAGAGCTGAGTAACTGCTACTTCGATAAGATTCAACAAGTGCTTGCATATCACTAACTAAACTTGTTCCAATTCTTGTTGCAGCGTTAGCTTGAAATGTAGTGATGAAAAATGTTGATGCTCCAACTACAGCGATGGATATTAAGGCCATCGCCACTAAATTTTCTACAATAGTGATTCCTGATTCATTACATCTCTTCATAATTCAATAAATCCATTTCGATTTAACCGTAGCTGTATAGTACTGGAGCCGTTCTTAATACCTATTGTAATGTTTGCGGCACTTAAACCTCTAAGCAATCCAAGACCGTTAAACATAACCGTAGCTGGCGCTCCTCCCTGCCAACTTGAATGAGGACTGAGTGCCAACGAACCATCAACCGTGCCATCATTATCTATGTCCCAACTAAAGCCACTACTTATAAAATTAATCTCGATATTTGTATGTTGGCGAATTGATTCCGACCGAAGTCTTGCCACTGTGGTCGCTATATTTCGGACATCATAACTTGCGCGGAGCTGTGAAGCAGTTTCAGAAAAGCTAGGAATTGCAATCAGTGAAAGGATTCCAAAAACGGAAACTGACACAATCAGCTCAATTAATGTAAATCCATGAGAGTTCATTCCTACCTCATTACTAATAAAGAATGATGAAACCCCCTACGAACTACTGCGTCAATTAGCAAGTCGCGTTCCTGAGTGCAATTCCAATTAGTTATCCTGATAAATAAGGCGCGCTGGTAAGTTTCTTTCTAAAACTATGCAATCATTGCAGCCTTAACTTGCAGAGAACTAACCTAATATCTATATAGAAGTGAGCTGGCGTATAAGTATCTTGGGCCGGTCAATAGTAGAGGAAATTCCTGTTTGACTACCTCCCATCCCATTTAAGTAGCAGATCCAGAATGCGCTCCTGCTGCTCACCCTGGATCTCGATTACCCCCTCCCCATCTATTACATAAGATGTGCCTCCACAGCCTAACTGTGATTTTAGAGATTTTAATAGTTTTTTAAGTAGGGTCTCGTGCGCAGGTAATTTACTAACAATTGTTACACTTTTCCCACCCCGACCTTTACGCTCAAAGCGGACGGAGGGGGTTAACTTGCCGACTGCGGCAAGTAGATTAGGACTGCAATTGCACTTACTCTGCGCACGCTTGCATGTAGCACAATGTTTCTCCTGTGCTTTCTCTGTTGAATAGACAACTACATATTCTGCTTCGTCCTTTGATTTACTCTTAGCACTCTTCTTCATATAGAACTACGCGCCTTAGCTTCCTTAACCTGCTTCTTAACCTCTTCTAACTCCTCCCAACGAGCATACAGCTCCTCAACCCGCCTCTGTTGCAGTGATAGTTTTTCATAGAATTCTTTTAATGCCATAGGATCTGGCAGCACTCTCTCGGAAACAATTTCGCTCTCAAGATCTGACACCATCTTCTCGGCCTTGAGTATATCTTTCTCTATGGTTTCTAGCTCCCGTTTTTCATTATAGGAAAGTGTCGTTTTCTCCTTTTGAGCCTCTGCTTTGTTATTTGATGATCCACCCTTGCGATTGGGCATTTTTTTGCTTTGCACCTGCTCTTGCATCGCGAACTCCCACTGCGAGTAATTACTATATAGCTGCCCCATTACCTCGCCTAACCCAAGAACCATAGTGGCCGTGCGGTCTAAGAGATAGCGATCATGCGTAATAAGCACTATCGCACCAGGGTACTCCTGGAAACTCTCCTCCAACACCTCCAATGTTCTAATATCAAGGTCGTTAGTTGGCTCATCAAAAAGTAGCAGATCACTCTCCTCCAACATAATCCTGGCCAGAAGCACTCGCGCCTGTTCACCACCTGAGAGTGAACCCACCGGCAAAGTTAACTGATTCCGATTAAAGAGAAAGCGCTCAGCCCAGCCTGCCACATGAATTTGCCGACCGTTAAAAATTACTGCATCCCCCTCCCGGCAAAGTGCTGTTTTTAGTGATTCCACTCGATTGAGCTGTGTGCGTGCCTGATCAAAAAAAGCGATGCGTAAATTTTTAGCGCTCTTGACCCTGCCGCTATCAGGTTCAAGTTGTCCAAGAAGAGTTTTTAAAAATGTAGTCTTACCACTGCCATTAGGTCCAACTATACCAAGACGCATTCCAGGCGATAGCGTGAGTGTCACATTCTTAAATAATGGGCGCTCATCAAATTTCTTACTTATATTCTCTACCTTAATAAGATCCCGTGACTTCCGTCCTGACGCGGCGAACTGAAGACCAATCTGCTGCTCATCGAGGTTTATACCCCTTAGTTCATTGACAAGCCGACCTGCTTCAGCGCTACGATGCTTAGACTTCGTGGTACGGGCACGCGCTCCCTGCCTCAGCCACTCCACCTCTCTGCGCACACGGTTAGCTAATCTATCACGGGTCTGCTGTAATCCAACTAAAAACGCTTCTCTAGATTCAAGGAAGTCTGCATAACCACCCTGGCTTGAAAAGAATCCACGTGGATATTTAGGATTAATTTCAACAACCCGGGTAGCGAGTCTTTCAATGAAATACCGATCATGGCTAACAAAAAGAATGGCTGCGCGATAGCTAGCCAAGCAGTCTTCGAGCCACAAGACAGCGTTAATATCCAGATGATTCGTAGGCTCATCAAGGAGCAGCAACTCAGGCTCAACAATCAGGCCTCTTAAAATTGCAAGCCGCTTTCTCCAGCCACCGGAAAGTGTTGCTACCTTGGCATGCTTATCCTTAAATCCACTCCGCCCACACAGCTCTTCAATACGTCCTTCGGTCAGATAATCATTGTTATTAGCATGCCCAGTAGCTGCTAAGGTAGCTTCAAGCGTCTCTGCGACAGATAGCTTCATATCAAAACTATCCTCCTGCGCTACATAAGCTGCCCGCAGACCATTCCTAGCACGTACCTGACCATGGTCTGGGTCCTCAATTCCAGCCAACATCCGTAATAATGTAGACTTACCTGAGCCATTCGGTCCTATCAGAGCAACTCTCTCACCCTGATTAATAGATATAGTTATGCCGGAAAAAAGCTGTTTAGTTCCAAACTCCTTTCCTAATTCAGTGGCACTTATTAAGGGGGCTAATGACATGTAAGCTTATAAAACAGATAGACTGTATATTATGAGACGAGTTCGAGACGCTGACAAGATCTTCCATGCAACTTGTCAGCTCTTGATTTATAGCAAGTGAGATAACGGCCAGGAACCGTTGAGAATGCTAATAAAAGGCCGGCTATGCGAAGCGCTATTGACTTTGATCTTAATCGATTCTATCGCGCATGCGCTGCCTGCACCGGCTTAAGATCAGAGGTACAACTTGGACAGCGACTCGCCTTAAGTGGAACCGCTGAACAACAGTATGGACATTCTCCTGTGGTTGGAGCCTGTGGAGCTTCTGGCCTACGAAAACGGTTCATCTGCTTAACAACCATAAAAATTGAAAAGGCTACTATTATAAAATCGAAAACGCTGCCCAGAAATAATCCATAATTCAGCGTTGGCACTCCTGCCGCCTTAGCCTCTGCAAGTGTACTATATGTAGTATTAGATAGATTGATGAAGAGATTACTAAAATCTACTTGCCCTGTGAGGAGCCCAAGCGGAGGGAGTATTATATCATTTACAAGGGATGTGACGATCTTGCCAAAAGCTGCTCCGATAATGATACCAACTGCCATATCAACAACATTGCCCTTAAGCGCAAACTCTTTAAATTCTTTGAACATAAATGCTCCTTATAATAGAATTACCACTACTTTATACCTACCTTACATAGAAAACTACTTGCTCAGTCAGCCCGTACTTCTGGGATTATTGAACAAATACGGCGATACAATGTAGACGTAAGATATTAGCAAAGATCTGTATTATTTAATATATCTACATTCTCTTATTTTAAGGAGAAAACAGCTCAAAGTTGAGTCCTCAACCGCGTGGTGTTATATAGAAGCAATGCGTCCTTCCATTAACATCAATGAGCATGATCCGCGCCACCAAGATCCCCAGAAATACATTGAAATGCTCAGTATAAAGAGGATCTCAGAGCGCAGCGCCAGGCGTCTCTTCAGTGCTGTCATTGGTGAAGGAGAATGCGAACGACAGCCCCTTCTGCAGTCCGGTCTTATACCTCGTGAACTTAAAGCAAAATGGGAGGATCTTCCTCGACTTGTATTGGAGGATTTGATTACCTCTACAGTTGATGGATTTCAAAAGATCCGTTTTAGAACTCATGACGGCCTAGCAATTGAAACCGTACTAATACCGCTTGATGTAAAAAGGCGGATGAGTATCTGCCTCTCATCTCAGGTAGGGTGCGTAATGGGTTGCCAATTTTGTGCTACAGCCCGCATCCCAAAGAGGCGCAACCTTGAAACCTGGGAGATCGTCGATCAGTACCTACAGGGACGAAAACTCATTCAGGAGTCAGGCCGACACCTCCATAGCGCTGTGTTTATGGGGATGGGAGAACCGTTTCTAAATTATCGCCGCGTAATAGATGCTGCCGAGATTCTGTCCTATCCGGTTCGCAACGCCATTTCAGCGCGATCGATCACAGTTAGCACAGTCGGCTTGGTGCCAGAGATTCATCGCTTTGTTGAAGAGAAGCAGCCATATCGATTATCTATCAGCATAGCTTCTGCTGATAATGCAAAGCGTGCACGACTAGTGCCGCTTGCTGCGCGCTGGAAGATAGAGGAGGTAATGACGGCAGCAAGAGAATATGTCAGAGCTCGCAACGAAAGAATAAATTTGGCCTACGTCTGCATATCAGGGGAGAATGTTAGTATTGATGATGCTAAATTGCTGGGTGAAGTAATTGGGGATCTCTCCGTGCGTCTTGACCTGATCGATGTTTGTGATCCTACCGGAAATTTTAAGCCGCCTACGCAGGAGGAACGAAGCCTGTTTCGTGATGCTTTAAGAATATACTTAAAACAACCAGTCGTACGCAGATACTCAGGAGGCCAGGACATTATGGCTGCCTGTGGAACCTTGGCCGGACAGTGAGCAGGAAAATTCTTAGTATAAACCTAGAAAGAGCAGTTCGAACTAAGAAAAGGCGAAAAATGCCCGAAAACA
>CAZKXU010000064.1:0-20346 GCA_964556665.1 uncultured Bdellovibrionales bacterium
TGTCACGCTTCTCAGTCGGAAAATCCTCGCAATACTCCAGTATTGCTGCGGATTCCCTCCTTCCGAGGCGTGCCAATCTGGGGCAACGCTGCGCGCTATGCGTGAAAAAACTTATTTGGCGAAGCACTAGAAGATCTCCATGTCGTCCGGGTTATTCTGCTCATTTTTGGATTGCTTCTCTGCACTATATACCAGAAGTGATTCGATCAGTTTATCTTTTAAAATAATCCCTAGGAATTTACCCTGATCCATTACTAGGATAGGCTCTGGTGCTGGGCGGAGCTTGTCTATCACCTCACTTAACTCGGTATCAGGTGCTATTGCGGTGACTTCACGCGCCATGATGGAAGAGATGTAGTTCTGTTCATTATAAACGGCCGCTGCTTCGATTATAGCATCTTTGGAGACAATGCCTTTAAGCTCAGTATCATGCATGATTGGGAATACAGGCTGTAAAGAGCGCAGTACAACCTGAAGTGCTTGCGAGATGGTAGTAGC
Source organism: uncultured Bdellovibrionales bacterium (assembly GCA_964556665.1). Taxonomy (GTDB): domain Bacteria; phylum Bdellovibrionota_C; class UBA2361; order UBA2361; family CAZKXU01; genus CAZKXU01. Next base: position 499 of record CAZKXU010000064.1, read on the forward strand.
ATGTGGAAGTATCTCCAGGTTGGTGAGCGGAATCATTACATCTGAGGCAGTTTTTCCCGCAACAAGCTCCTTTGTTTTCGAGTTCATATGTTCCTGGACGGCATTCGAGAATACTAGTGCTGCTATAAAGATAAGTACAAAATTCCCGTGATAGAGTGCAAATATGCCAAGAAGAATACTTAGGACTTGACTGATTCTAGTGGCAATTGCAGTAGCGTGTTTTACATTTAGTAGCATTAATGATGCTCTAAGGACACGACCTCCATCCATCGGAAATGCGGGTATGGAATTAAAGAGAACCAGTACTACGTTGGCTATAAAGACATGATCTATGAAGGTTGTCGGATTAATTTCCTGACGCAAAGGTAAAGATGTAAACGACCAAAGTAGGACGGCGATAAGTACATTGACCATTGGTCCAGCAAGGGCAATTAGAAGCTCTCCTAACGGCTTGGCCTCTCCCATTAATGAAGCTATTCCGCCAAACGGGTAAAGGGTGATATCACGGGTCTTTATTCTAAACTGTTGAGCTGTAATTGCATGTCCTAATTCATGCAAAAGAACACATAGAAATATTGTGAGTACAAAAAGTACTTCGTATACTGGTTGTCCCTCTATGCGGACCTCTTCAAGAGCGATCCATAGAAGAAATATAAAGAAAGTAAAATGGATCCGTATTGGGATACTTTTTACCTTCACCAGATTCATGCACCAAACTGAGCTTCTTGCGGCCACTGTTACAAATACTCCTTTGAATGCCCTTTAACATTTGGTTATAGCGCATTGCCAAACTGAGGAAGGGTCACATATACTGTTATAGTTACTCTACCCTTAAATTTCAACTGGTTATGCTTATATTGCTTGTTTTAACCACGCTGCTTGTATTGATAACCTCTTTTTTATGCTCATTAACAGAGGCGGCATTGTATGCTGTGCCTCTCGCCTACGTTAAGCATCTTGCAGACGCAGGTTCGGGACCAGGAAAGCTATTATATAAGCTTAAGACCGATATCAATAGACCAATTGCCGCTATTCTTATAATGAACACACTGGCCAACACGGCCGGTGCAGCTTTTTGTGGTGCATTGGTTGGCCAGATGTACGGTGAAAGTGGTGTCTTAATATACTCAATAGGGATTACCTTGGTGATTCTGTACCTTGGTGAAATTACACCAAAGGTTCTAGGGGTAGCTTTTAATAAATTTCTAGCACCACTTACCTCGGTTCCCTTGACGCTGTTGGTCAAAATTCTCTATCCGATGTTAAAACTTTCTGACTTTATCTCTACATTGCTAACTCGGAACAAACGTAAAAGCGGAGTATCACAGGAGGAGGTTTTTTACATGGCAGCTATGGGTATAGAGCAGGGAACGCTCGACCATTTTGAGGGTTCTGTGATTATGAATGTAATCGGATTGGACCGGCTTTTGGTACGGGATGTACTAACGCCTCGGGTTGTTGTTTTTAGATTATGCGAGGATGCAAAGCTTGGAGAGATTAAAGATGAGATTATGAATTGGAAGTATTCCCGTGTGCCCCTCTATGCTACTAACGATCAGGAGCATTTGACGAGATACGTGATTCAGCGTGATATTTTCAAGGACCTAGTGCGCGGTAATGTAGATGTCACCCTCAAGGAGCTTTCACGCCCCTTGCCGGTGGTCCCGGAATTGATGCGCGTAGATAAGTTATTACGGCAGATGTTTGAGCGCAAAGACCATATCTGTAGTGTTGTAGATGAGCATGGAGCTTTAGCTGGAATTATCTGCTTAGAGGATATTATAGAAGAGGTTGTCGGTAAGGAGATCGTGGATGAAACCGACATGGTCAGCGATCTAAGAAGTTATGCAAAACAGAAAGGGAGTCGTGCCGAGAAAAAAAGGAATCAGCAGGCGCCATAGTGGTAGCTAATTTCTTTGCAGAGGAGTTCTCAACGGTACCAGTATAGATGAGCTTTCAGAGGAGTCTTGCAGTCTGCTAAATAATGCCGACTAATTCATTTTTCCAAGCACCCATCCAGTCAGGCCCTGTACGAGCATAAATATCACAGAATGTACGACGTGCCTCCTGAACTTTTGCTGTTTGCCACCATTTTAGTGGATTATCCGTGATCTCATTTACAAACCGTGCTGCCGCGATAGGTGTCTCGTGGAAAATGCCTACATCTCTTAGTAACTCAAAGTATGGTGATGCTTCAGGGCGGATCTCCCAATACTTAGGGTTCCAAAAGATGATAGTAGGAAAGTTAGCTGATAGAGTCTCAAGGTATGTCGTAGCGTTGTATGTTCCGATAAAAAGTCTAGATTGAGAGAGCTGCGCCTCCAATGAGTCGCCTCCTCGATAAATTCTAAAATCAGGCTTTATATCCTCCCAGCGTTCCCTTTCATTCCATCCATAGTCATATGGATAGAGTCTTAGAAGTAAGGACTTCTTAGTTTGTGAATTTAAGGCAGAGGCAAATTGCATCTGCTCATTTAGGTATATAAGTGTTTGAGAGGCGACTGGTATGCTGTATAATCGGTATGAATAACGCGGTATCGAGGTTAGCACCCAAAGAATATCACCAGCTGGTTTAACCCTGATCCTCTTATTAATTCCAACAAGTTTACTAGCAATAGTTGGCCTGACACGTACGTCATCTTTACTACTCCAGCCCCAACTAAAAAACTGATCCGAAATTCCAATTTCAAAATCATCAGCGGAGGAAAAAAGGCCGCTGCCATAGTGTCCGCCATGCTGACCGATAATTAGTTTTGCGTCGTGTTCGACTGACTCAGCAGCCCAAATTTTAAACCCCTCATTCGCATAATGGGCGTTAGATGTGAATATTACTTTTGGGGCATTAGGATACTGATTGAGAGCTGCACATCGTAACTGTTGGTAGGATTCTATGTAAGCTTTAGGTATCAATTCGGAGATTAAGCTGATCAATCTAGTTTCAAAAAGATTAGTCGTGGGAATGTGCATGAACTTTGATCGCAGCTCGCTCTGGTATTTTAGATTAGGAGTAGGTATTGAGCTGATACCAAAAAATGGAGCTTGTCCAAGTCTCAATTGGAGACGGAATAGATCTTTTCGATTAAGATAGCTACTGATGAGGACGACCTGATTTAGTGCGTTGGGGATGCAGCGATCATATCTATCAAGCAACCAGCGTAATACTTCTCTTGGCCTGTTACGCAATTCTTTTCCGCGTGGTTCAGGCGTTATTATTTCTGAGGGGGCTCGTTCATACGGAATCTCTCCCGATTGCTCTATTAAGCGGCTATATACTACGTGGTTATAGGTGTCATTGATAAAGCTATCATTGAACTCTGTAAAATCTAGAGGCACTGCGCTCTCTGGATCTGCTGTAGAGATAACAGTATTAGTAATAGTCTTAAGACGAGCGGCTGCATAGATTGAGAGGTAACGATCATAAACTGATTCAATAAAGAAGCGCAGCCAAGGAGCAATAATAATGTTCCAGTATCGGATAGAATGATCTGTGCCATGTATCGTATTCAAACATTTAGCAACAGCCGGAAGGAGTGTACTAAAAAGAGCAGTTAAATATCGGTAGTCCTTATACAGCTTACTCCTATCATCCCAATGATACGGTAGAAGCTGGTAATCAAGGTTCTGCCATTTAGCGCGATCTTTATATATTAAACACCACTCACCTAGAAAAAGAATTTTCTGTTCTGGTTTCCAATAACGGTAATCTGCAGTGGTGATTAGGAACATAGGATCTCGGAAAGCTCCTATCCGTTTACAGGCTGCGGCAACTCTTTATCTGTTGCTGCTGCTTCGAAGTCCTGATTGTCCGCTTTGAAAAACTTTGCGGTAAATTCCTGCTTTAATTGGTCATAGATTTTTTGCCCCTCTACGGTATCTGCTTCGGCTCGCTTAATCTCTGGCCAGCGTGACTCAGGGAATTTAACATACATATTGAAAGTTTTTACTAATCCCTGAATCTCATTCTTAGGAAATTGAGGCATATTTAGTATTGAGTCCCCAATTACAAAAGACTGAGCAATATCCTCATTTTTTATAAATCCTAAATTTTCACATTCAACTCTTAGTGGGGTTCCGTGAAAGGGGGTGAAGTGGTAAGCATTGCGATCATTTGCGTCAATCAGACGGTTTAAGCGCACGGTATCAAATGCCAACTCATAGGTCTCATGTGGAAAGCCCATAATATTATTTACACTAAATGGAATTCCAGAATCGACTACGATCTTAAAGTTTTTCACCATTAGATCGTTCGAGACCGGCCTCTGCAACCAGTGTCTTCTAAACTCTTCATTGCCGTGTTCGATACCAAAGGATATACGTGCGCATCCGATCTCTTTAAGTAGTTTTAGGCGTTCAGGTTGAACGGTCTCGATGCGGGTTTGGCACCAGAATGGCAGCGCGATATCTTTATACATCTCAGCAAACTCTTCAAACTCCCCTTGGCGCCAGGAAAAGAAAGTATCTGCCCAGAAATAAAGGTACTCAGCCTTCATCTCGTTTTTATAAAAGAGAAGTTCCCGGCGCATATTGTCAAATGACTTACGACGTAAGAATGACTTACCCTCCTCCTCTTTATACATCTTCATCTGAGATGGGGAGTTACAGAAGGCGCATTTGTATGGGCAGCCACGAAAAGTTTCGACAGGAAACATGCGATAGACCTTCCCGCCCATGGGTCGGTAGTAACGCCCCTCTTCGAAAATCGACATGTCAATTAGCGGGTTCTTATCCATATCAACCATATGTGTTTGGTTGATTTTGAAACTTCCATCTCTCTTTTTTACCCAAAGATTATCAATATGATCATACGATTGGCCACGTTTGAGTGCCTCACATAATGCAACGAGAGCATCCTCGCCTTCACCCTTACATACAATGTCAATTTCAGGATATTTTAAGACTAATGCTGGTGCAAAAGTAGGGAATACTCCGCCTGCTACAGTTAGAATATTATGTTTACGTACCCGTTGTAAGAGTTTGAGTCCCAACAGAAACATATCCTCTGTAGTGGAGAGTGCTAAAAGATCTGGCCCAAACTCGTCCACCTCCTTTTCAAAATCCTCAAAGCAGTCTGTGTGTTTAACTAGAATATCTCGAGGCATAGTAAAGGGGCGTGCCATGAGTCGGTCGGCTTTAGATTTATCAGAATCTGAAGACTTTCCATCCACAGTCAGGTAGGAGGTAGTATCAAATAGTCTAACTTCTATTCCATTTTGTTTTAAAACTGAGGAGAGTAAGGCAACTCCAGGCGGTAGCATGTTCATCCCTTTGAGGTTGGGATAAATGAACATAACTTTGAAATTCATCACAAATACTCGAAAAATGGACTCTTTCTTTTGCTCCCTTTAGGGAGAAAACTTGCGCGAAAATTGACTTTATCTATAACCCTAAACTAGTATCATTAGCAAACCAAAATATGGTATATCTGCTTAAAAAAAACCAGGGGCTATCGGTTAGGGCAGATAGGTGGATCTATTTAGGCGAGGATTTTATATATATGAAATCTCTCGCCTTACTGCTGGGCGAAGAATCAAGAATAAGCTTTGCCGGCGAGTTTAAAAACGCACTTCACGAAACTAGAGAAAACTTCATTCAATGGAGCGCCGAGCTGGGTAGACCGTATGGGGACTCGATTAGCTGGTGGAGTACTCAAACGTCTTCGAGAAATATCTTAGTATCCCCTCTATTTCTAAATATCTGCTACCTTCAGATTTTAAAAAAAGTATTAAAAAACTTTACTAGAGATTCTACTCTGATAGTGATCTGTGATGATTGGTTTTTATTACAGAGCGTTGAAAAGCTGCTATCAAAGCTTGGTCTAGCACACGCCCGTCTTGGTACCACTAAATTGCTACAGAGCGTAGATTTCATTAAGGCGACTATTGCCTGGATAGCTCGCTGGCTTAGAGGGGTCGCTGTCTTAGTTCGAAGTATTTATGCGGCGCGTCGTACTAAAAACATACCTATACTGGGAGCGCGGGCTTCCACCCCGCAAACGAAATTAATGACAGCGCAGCGGATTGTTATCCATACCTGTGTAGAGGAGAGCTGCTTCGGCAGCACAGGGAGTTTCCAGGACCGCTACTTCCCTAATTTGGCAGAGTGGCTGCAGAAGAACAATTATGAGGTCGTTATCATGCCTTGGTTGTTTAATGTAAAGCGCTCTACCAAAGAGGCTTTTGCCTGGATGCGCAGCAATGTACAGAGATTTCTAATTATTGAAGATTACTTCCGTTTTCAAGATTTCCCAGGAGCAGCATGGAGAATCTTGCAGAGCGCTTTTATGCTCTCAGGTCAGCATGCATTTATGGGATTAGATGTAACTGCGCTGCTGCAGCGGGAACGGATTAGAAATTCAGGGAGTGCATCCAATATGCGTTTCCTTCTATATATACCAGCTCTTAAGCGTTGGATTAAAGAGGGGAACAGATGTAAGATCTTTATAGATCTATTTGAAAATATGCCTCCAGAGCGCGCCTCTATTAAAGCACTGCGCGCCTATTCGCCACATACTAAGCTCATAGCTTACGCGCAGGTGTGCTCAATTCCATCGGATCTTCTGATCTATGCAATTCAAAAAGATGAATGGATCCGCGGCTACTACCCAGATCTGATAGTAACTAATAGCCAAATTGCCAAAGAGAACCTGATCAGTAACGGCTTTCCTGAGAAACAGCTTGCAGTAGGACCGGCACTGCGGCATAAGGCTTATTTAAATTCCGTAGAGCCAAACATTAATACAGGTGAAGCAAATATAATCTTAGTGCTTTTGCCTATTGATCTTAATGCCGCCATTGAATTATGCACACTCGCCTTGCAGCTTCAGTCGTATGCGCTTAAAAATAGGCTTAAGATCTTTATAAAATCACACCCCATGATTCCAGAGACAAAAATTAAAGAGACACTTGGTCATACAAGCACCGCTGAGAGTGTTTCCTGGGTTAATGGAGCGGTTAATTCCTATCTTTCAAGCGCAGCCTTAGTCTTAGGATTCCAAAGTGCGCTCCTTGATGCTGCGGCTCATGCGGCTCCATTTCTAATCCTAGACCGCGAGCTTGGTTTATCACTAAATCCATTTACTGCCTGGGAGGATAAATATTCTATCTGCAACAGCTTAACGGCAAAAGAGATCGTTGCTAATATAGATCGGCTGCTTGGGAGACTTAATACGGATGAAATTAAGAATGAGCGTATAGCGCTAGCTAAAGAACTTTTGTCTGGATTTGGAAGATTGGAGGCAGAGTATTTTAGAGCATTTTTAGGGGAAACTGGGCGCCAAGATTTTGCAGAAGTAGGAATGTGAGGTGCGGGTATTGAAAAATATTAAACATATCTGTCTTGATAAAGACGGCACCATCATTGATGTTCATCTTTATTGGGCGGACATAATTGAAAAAAGATCAATCCGTTTAGCTCAGTATTTTAACCTGCCTCAAAGTTATGTTTCGCATATCGCGCTGGGCATGGGGGTTAATCTAGAATCCGGAAGGATTCTTTCGCAAGGACCTGTTGGATATAAACCTAGAGCAAAAGTAATAGCGGGGGCATTAAGCGCTTTAAATGACCTTGGTGTTGAGAGCCATGAAGATCTGATGGCTTCTATTTTCTCAGCAGTAGATCAGGAGATGCAGCTGAATAATGATTATAAAATTGCGCTTTTGCCAGGAGCGGCTGAAGGGATTCGTACTCTTTCAGAGGCAGGATATATTCTATCCTGTTACTCCTCCGATCGGCTGAAGAATATAATCAATATCTTTGAGACTCTTAGACTAATCCAATTTTTTCATAAAATGATAGGCGGAGATCTAGTGAAAGCAGGCAAGCCTGACGCAGAGGGGTTTTTACTAGCATGTAAAGAGGTAGGTGCAGCAGCAACTCATTCAGTATATATAGGAGATACGGAGGAGGATCTAATGATGGCACGCACAGCCGGCGGGGTAGGAGTAGGTGTCCTAACAGGGTTAGGTACAAGCTCCTCTTTGGGAGGAGATACTGAGTACATATTTAAGAATCTAATGGAAGCCACTCTATTTTTCGAAAATGGAAAAACAGTATAACGCAAAAATAAAGATTCTATTTAAAGATCATGAGAAGATGGTTTTTCGTGTCTTTCCGGATAACGGGATAATGCTCCGTTATCTGCCCGGACAGTACGGATCGCTTGGACTTTACTCCGATACTCTGCGCATTGATGGAGCGCAGAAAGAGCCACAAACAGTAGAGCTTATAAAACGCGCATATTCCCTCTCTACCTCAATCATAGAGAGAGGCAAGCTTATTGATCTACCTAGCGTTGGATATTATGAATATTACATAGATTTAGTTACTCTCCCTGAACAGACATTCCCTAGATTATCCGCCAGACTTTTTACACTTCAAGATGGTGATTCAATCTTTGTGGGACCTAAGATTGTCGGCCATTATACCCTTGCAGCACGCGCGCACGGCAGGAATATCGTCTTTGTTTCTGCCTTGACAGGCGAGGCACCGCATAATTCGATGATTAATCAGGCTTTGAATGAAGGAGTTTCAATCGCACATATCATAGTTGCTGAGAAAGAGTGGGTATCTCCTTACCTAGCTCAGCATCAGGCTGTCATGCAGCATTTTAGCAACTATAAATGCCTAACGATTGATAATGATCCTCACTACGAAACATTAGGAAATCAGATAAAAAAGTGGTATCTAGAACCTGATTCTGCGCGCATCGATCTAGGCTTTGCACTAGATGCGAACTGCCATTTCTTTCTGTGCGGCGACCCTATAATGATCGGAGCGCCGCGTAAACTAGGCGGATGGCAGTATGAATATCCAGACTATGGCTTGATGCGTATACTTGAGGGTCTGGATTATAAACCGGCTACAAGGTTTGAAGCAGGATCGATAAGTTTTGAGGCATATTGGTAATATGACTAGATTTGAACTACAGAAAAAAATCTTAACTAACGGCCATTTCTATAAATTAATTTGCGGTGCTGGAAACGAGGATGCGAACGAAGTTTATAAACTTACACTAGTGTATTCCTTGGCCGGAGCGCTCGGAGTGGATGTTTCAGCTAATCCTAAGGTAGTAGCTGCTTGCAGAGAGGCTGTTCTCGAGGCACGCAGACTATCTTCTAGGTATGGAATGAAAACCTTTGTCGATCCATTCATTACAGTATCAGTAGGTATGCCTGGGGATCAGCATGTTCGTAAGGCTCAAATTATTGAGTCTAACTGTACCTCCTGTGGGGCCTGTATCCCTGTTTGTCCAACTGAAGCTATTCCGCATGAACTCAAAATTATTAGAGATCGCTGCATCGGCTGTGGTGCCTGTGCCGTAGCCTGCCAAGATGATGCAATTCAATACCACCATAATAATATAAACATAGAACGCGTATTACAGGAATGTATCGCCTTAGGTGCAGAAAATATAGAGCTGCACGCTAACATCTTAGATCATAAGACTTCGCTTGCTGAATGGAAGCTTGTAGCCTCACTCTTGCCGCACTCATTTGTTAGTTTATGTACCGATAGAGGTTATCTTTCTAACCACGAGCTGAGAGAAAGGGTAAAGATGATGTTAGAGGTTGCTCCAGGGCGCATGATTGTACAGGCAGATGGAATTCCGATGAGCGGCGGGAAGGATGATTTCAATACAACTTTGCAGGCTATAGCAACAGCCGATATAGTAGCCAAAACACAGCTTCCTGTATTTCTGCTACTTTCCGGCGGAACGAATTCAAAATCGATCGAGCTTTCTAAGCTCTGTGCAGTTCCTTATGCCGGTGTCTCAATCGGCACATATGCACGTCACAGGGTCTATAAATATATAAACACACCGGAATTCCCTAATAATGGGGTATTGGAGCAGGCGGTAATTGAAGCTCGTAAACTTGTGGAAACGTGTTATACCTATGACGGTATCTATGGAGAATCTAAACTTGAACTAACAACAGATGAGGTCGCAGCTAATGCATAATGATTTTAAAGCAAAACTTAAATCTGGAAAAACTATCTTTGGGACCTGGAATACCCTGCCTTCAGCGAGTGTGTCGGAAGCGTTAGCGCAGTGCGGGCTTGATTTTGTGATTGTAGATGGTGAGCATGGGCCCATCTCTTTTGAAACAGCAGAGAGCATGGCAAGAGCAGTGCAGACAACACTGCCATGTTTAATGCGGGTACCAGCTGCTGATGAGTATTTAATTCTAAAAGCACTTGATATAGGGATGGACGGCGTTCAGGTACCGCACGTATCTGATGCCGCAGCCGCCTCAAGAATTGTAAAGGCAGCAAAATACGCTCCTCAAGGTGAGCGCGGCTTCTCACCTTTTACCCGTGCCGGCAAGTTTGGATTAAATGCAAAGACTCATGCAGTTACTGCAAATCAAAATACAGCACTTATTCTTAACGTAGAGGGAGCAGAGGGGATTAAAAACCTTAAAGATATCGTGAAGGTTAAAGAGATAGATGTTGTATTTATTGGTCCTTATGACCTATCACAGTCTTTAGGAGTTTCTGGTCAGGTAGAATCAAAAGAGGTTCTTTCAAGTATTCGGCACGCAGTTGAGATCTGTAACGATGCCGGAGTAGTTTGTGGATCACATGCTCGTGATAAGAAATATGCGGAGATGTTGATGGAGTTTGGGGTGAGGTATATTACTTATTCGGTTGATGCGGCGATGTTGGTAAATGCTTACCAACAGGAAATTAAGAATTTATGGCTCTCACTGGGAGCGCGGGATTCCAGCCCGCACAGTAATCGGCATTAGATCGTGCGGGCTAGAAGCTCGCGGTAAAGTTTTATTTTATATGAATAACTCTAAAAGCTTTGAAATCCTAGACTGCACTATCCGTGACGGCGGATATCTCAATAACTGGCATTTCGATAATAAATTAGTACGGGAACTCTACCGCAATATCTCCCGATCCGGAGTTGATCTAATCGAGATAGGACTTCGCAACCAACCGAAAGATGGAGTAGGAGTTTGGTATTATACCCCTGAAGAGGTATTAAATGAGATTTTTGAAGGGATCTCCGGGGTTGGGCTTTCATTATTAATAGATGATGGACGAGCGGATCTTGAAAATATACCTGATGCACAAGAGAGTTTGGTGCGTCTTTATAGGATAGCCTCTCATAAGAACCGTGTGAGTGAGGGGATCCAGCTCTGTGAAAAAATTAAGGAACGCGGCTATCAGACCTCTTTGCAGCTGATGGGTATAGTCGGTTATGGCAAAGAGGAATTGCAATCCGTCATTTCACCACTCAAAGACTCAACGGTAGATTATGTTTATTTTGCAGATAGCTACGGTTCATTATTTCCATCACACATCCCACCCTTAGTTGACGCGCTGCAAAAAAGCGGCAAAAAAATCGGGTTTCATCCGCATAATAATTTACAGCTCGCATTTGCTAATACATTAGAGGCGATGCGCTGTGGAATTGATATCGTCGATGGCACTGTGTATGGCATGGGAAGAGGGGCAGGCAATCTGCCGCTTGAAGTTTTACTTATATATCTTGAAAAAACGTTGGGGCAGGATCGGTATAATTCGCTGCCAGTTCTAGACCTAATAGACCGTTATATATTGAAGCTTCATAAGGAGCTACGCTGGGGATATAATTTGCCATTCATGCTCTCCGGTGCATTCGAGGTTCACCCAGACTATTCTAGGACACTGACAGAGCATTATCATTTTACAGTGGATCAGATAGCCAAGGCGCTGGAAGTTATTCATGCACTTAATCCTATAGGTTTTAAAAAGGAGCTTTTGGAGAGAGTTGTACAGAGCGGCTTTGTAATGACTGATGCTAAATCTAGTACTCTTGAAACTCCCGCATCATTAGTTAAAAGATCTTTGACTAAGCCTACATATATCGATCGTCATAAAGGAAAAGACTTTCTGATAATAGCAAGCGGCCCAAGCATTAAGCAGTATAAACCAGAGATAGATCAGTTTATCAAACGGTACGATCCGGTGACTATCGGAGTTAATTATTTAGGCCAGCTTTTTGTCCCGCACTACCACGGCTTTAGTAACAAAAAACGGTTTATTAGTTATGTTGATCTAGTCGCAGAAAATTCGAAGCTATTACTTTCAAATATTTTTGAACCTGCATTTATCTCTGATTACACGCAGCGCGGCTACGAAGTTATGGAGCATCTTGCGCATGTTGGAGACAGCTTTGAAATAGAAGATGGGGTGATTAAAGCAAATTTTCGCACAGTTGGTTTGCTTATGGTCGCGGTTTCAATTGTTATGGGAGCCAAAAGAATTTTCATTGCTGGGATGGATGGCTATGATAAAGAGGCTTTTCTTGCCAATAAAGTTCACTTCTATGAAGAGAATGAAAATTCTAAAGACTTTCAGGATCTAATGGAGCTGCATAATGGGAATGAAGCTATGCTAAGAGCAATAAATAATTATCTGTTGCATCGCAGTAGGGAAGGGCTGCACATTATTACACCGACAAGCCACAAACATTTTTACAACAGTATTTTTAATTGGTGATTATAAGGAGGCAGTAATTCAATATGCCAAAAGTTATAGGAATAATTCCATCCCGACTGAAATCAACCCGCTTGCCGGAGAAGGCCTTGGTCGACATTGAAGGTTTGCCTATGGTTGTACACGTACTTAAGCGAGCTGAGATGGCCGCTTCACTTTCTCAAGTCTTAGTGGCGACTGATAGTGAGGAGATTTATAATGTAGTAATGAAGCATGGCGGCAGCGCTGTCATGACCTCCGCGCACCATCAAAACGGTACCGAGCGTATTGCTGAGGTGGCTTCTAAGTTGGATGCAGAGATAGTGGTAAATATACAAGGGGATGAGCCTCTGCTTTATCCTGAGCATATTGATGCAGCAGTAAATCCGCTGATCGCAGACTTATCGGTCAATATTTCGGTATTAGTAACACCTTATAAGATTAAAAATAGCCCATCCGATATAAAAGCAGTGATCGATAAGAATCAGAATATTATGTACTGCTCCCGTACCGATCTTCCAAGTGATGCCCGCACCCCAGTCGATACAGTTTGGAAGATGTGCTTCATTGTGCCGTTTCGAAGGGAGTTTTTACTGCAATACTCGAAGTGGGATCAGACACCGCTTGAGCGTATAGAATTCAATGAGTATCTAAGAGTGTTGGAGAACGGCTACAAGATTAGAGCTGTGCCGGTTGAGGGCGGTCATATTAGTGTCGATACTGCCGAGGATCTGGAGAAGGTGCGGATGTTGATGAGGGAGGATAAATTAGTGGGGAGATATAGATAATCTCCCTCTGGGACCGCGGGCTTCCAGCCCGCTTAATCGTCGTTGCAAGATTTATCTAGTGGGCAGGAAGCCTGATGTCCCACAAAAGACATCCTTAATACTGCATATCCTTCCAAGCCAACTCTCTTTTCTCAGCATCCGGATCGTTAACAATCCCCGCCAAGACCACCCGACCAAGCCGCGCGTATATCTGATCGATGCTAGCGTTTCGTCCATCCGGTATCAATGGATCCATGAAATCATGGTGGAAGCGCAGCATATGCTCAAAAACTGCGCGGTCATGTTTGCTTTTAGCAATGATACACCAGATATTTTTACCGATAAAACCAAAGTCTGTAAGACCCCACTGCAGCAGCTTTGATACGTACTGACCGCAGGTAAGAAGCTCCTCCGGTGCCGGCGGACGTTCAAATTCATAAGATCCGTCTGAGTTGCGCATGCGATCGGCTATGCTCACTAGGTTCGCCACAAGCTGCGGATGGCAGTGCGGCGCCAGTATCTTCTGTTCAAGTTCAGAATTAAGATATGTCATTGTAACCGGATGTACGCGCCGCATTAGAGCGTCATCTATTACTCGATTGAAATTTTTAGTGAAAATAATTAGTAAATTATCGATATTTGCGTCGATCGGCGGTCGCGATTCAAGCCAGATACGGGCATCCTGAATGGGGCCTAGAAAAAATGTGTCAATGGCGTGATCAGGTTTATCAAGCTCATCGACTAGAAGGATGACAGGCCTCTCCTGTGACTTTAGAAATGCACGTGATAGAATGCCAAGGTTCATTACATCTTCGACAGACCCTTCATTTTTTCCAACCATAGCGTTTACCATGGCGAGAGTGGAGGGGCTCTCGATCAGGTTCTGCATCGGCATTCCTTTGTAGCAGCTAAGGCAGAGGAGCTCCGCACCGCAAACTTTAGCTAGAGACTTGGCCATAAAGCTCTTGCCGCAACCTGATGGACCTTCAAGTAATAGGGATCTGGCGCGATCAGTTGGTGTATTTAGTAATAGACATAGCTGCACCGCTACATATGGAAGACATTGATAGCCGACTTTTTCTAGCTTTGCTATAAGTTCCTGTGGAGAGGATGCTGCTGTAAAACCGGGAGGATTTAAGTTATCTCCAGTCTCGAACTGTTTGTTGATAACCTTATTTTTGGTGCGGCCAGACACGAGCAGTTCCCGTGGCTTTTCGTCTATGATCGGTTTATTAGCTGTAGCAACCTGAACCTCCTCACTACCCTTAAATGCCAAGGGTGGGCGCTGGTGCAGCTCTGCTACAGCGCAAGGAGTTTCCTGTTCTACTATTATCTTTTTTGCTTTAGTCGACATAAAACCTAATAATATTAGGGAGTTGTCCGACTGCGGACTGTTCGCCCTGGTTAGTTATAGTTATGCTCCTAACTCTAATAATGTAGCAGAGAGATTTTCCTATTTTTTATGCAACATTTTCGTACAGAATAGTAATAACTCTTATTGATACTTCGTTTGGAGTTGAATATTCGTGATTTTAAGGGAAAGCATTATGAAATCTATTAAATCGTTAGTTTTTGGTATTAGCACTGTGTTACTACTTTCAACATCGGTGGCGTTTGCGGCGGCTCCGGCGTGTAGTGGTAACAAGAAAATCGACCAGAGCACTCTAAAACGGCTAAAGAGTGTTGAAAAGAGTGCCAAAGAAGCATTAAAAAGGGTAGAAAAAAAGATTAAAGATTCAGGCGTTACAGCGGTAAACCGTACAATTAAACAGTTGGAAAAACTGGTGATTAAGACTGAAAGAGAGAAAGAGAACAAGTTGTATGCAAAAGAAAGAAAGCAGGATCAGTATCAGAATCTGTATGCTAAACTTCATGCTAAAGAGGCAGCGCTAGCTCAGTTTGTTGGACTTGATTGTACGAGTAAGGCTATTGGAGGACTATTTGATAATGGTCCAAGTGGAGAGGACATTATAAAGAGATGTATTAGAGATGCTCAAGTGGCTGCAGCTCAAATGATAGCGATTGGGCGTAAGAAGAAGGTGTTACTAAAGCAAGAAGATGGAGATATGGACCGATTCGATCAGCAGGTTGCTCAAATTGATAAAAAATATCAACGTATTCTGGGGCAGCTAGCTGCAGCTCAGGATAAGTTAGTGAATGCAGAGAAGATTGAGGATGCACTTCAGGTTGAAAGGGATGACAAAGAGCTTAGCTTTTTTAATGCCCAGGACGATACTGCTGAGTTTGCTCAGACATGTCTATAGTTTTTGAATATGACGAAGTGTTCGATTAATTATTGAAATTGGGACAACCTGAGGGTGTTAGGCCTCAGGAGGTCCCATTTCATTTTTCATATTTTTACCTATAGTCCGTTCTGCTTAGCCCAGTTATTATAATAACAGAAAAATCGTTCCTCCTCTCTCTCCTTTTTTGACCAGATCTTTCGATTTGGAATTAATAGAAAATCTGATAGCTCAGCACTTTTGGTGAGGAAGTGGAAGCGTCCAACCGAAAGCCTGAGGCTGATACCTAGTTTTCCATGAAAGCGGTATAGCCCAGGACTTAGAAACTTTACCGGCTGTTCAAGATACAGAAATTGCCCAGGGCAGGGGAGCTGTCCGTCCTTCGTTAATCCAAGAAAATTCTTTGTTTTATTCATAAATTAGACTCTCTATCTATAACATCGGATAAAATCCTCAAAAGTTTCCTTTGACCAAGATTAATAGTTATACAGAGCAGATTGACAACTATTACAACAACTTAGTATCTTTTACGATTGTTAATAAGGATATCCGATGGCTGTAGCTCATCCGCCTACACATTTGCTGCGCACTCTGTGCTTCGCAAATGCTACGGCGAGATGGTATCTAGTAGTCATCGTTTAGGATCTGGTTAATCGATTATTTGGTGGCTGTAGCTCAGTTGGTAGAGCTCCGGATTGTGGTTCCGGCTGTCGTGGGTTCGAACCCCATCAGCCACCCCATTCATTACCTCATCAGATGCAACGGATGCAGGTTTGTGATTTTCAGCTAATTTTCTCCGCTGAAACTCACTAGTTAATTATTATCGCTAATCATTTTGGGTGTCGGGGTTGCATCTTCCGTTTTCTCGAAAGCCACCAAAATTTCAAGAAATTTCAGAGATTGGATGCAATTTGGTGACATGTGCATCCGAGGTGCTTTTGAAATGTGGGTGCAGAGGGTGCAAGCGTCAAGACTCTTTCGTTCCACCCATATTCTTAGGTAATTGCTTACGCATCAGCTCAAACTCTTCTTGGGTAAGTGTCAACTCGATTTCAACACCATCTTGCTTGTTCTCATCTGCTTCAAGAAGTTTAGCTTTCAGAGCATTTCTGATCTCGGTCTCTTTGAGTGGTTTCTCCCTTACAGGGGTATGAGCACGAGTATATATAGACCAGATGTCGTCTAGCGTGACCTTTGGGTTGTCACGAATTTCTGGGGGTATAACTGACCAGAACTCATCACCATCAGGAAAGACCGATACAAAGTCTTTAATGACCGATCTGACACGATTCCTATCAAGGTGCGGTCTCTCTTCATCTCTCGTTAATTCAAGAAAGAAGAACTGAACCAGTTCATCTATCACCTTGGCAGAGGGTACTACATCAGGGTGGTTCGCTATCCTTGAAAGTGCGTTCTTATCACAGCCACTACGCTCTGAAACCTCTTTAAGGGTGTATCTTCTACCCTTAGCAGCCTCCAATTTCCCTAATAGTTTCGATAGGTTAAAGCGTATCATAAAGCGTCATGAAATATCCAAACAATGTCTTGACAAACGACCCATATCTGAGATATACTGTATATATGAGATAGAGATGGTATTCAAATCATCCTCTCATATATGAGATAATACCACATCGGGTGATATTGTCAAATACTTTAACTCTTAGGGTTGCTTGTATATGGACACTAAAGAATTCATCACAGCGGAAGAAGCAGCAGAAATGCTCTCAATGTCCGTAAATGCCTTCCGCATCTTCGTACATCGCTACGGTAGCAAGATTAAGAAAGTCAGACTTGGTAAGCGCAAGACCTACTACGTCAGGGCAAGTCTTATCGCATTGATGCAAGAAGCCTGACCCTAATCTCTCGTGATGATGGTTTTTGATTGAGGTTTTATTATGGCAATTCGTGAATTAATTAAGGATGGCAAGAAAGTTGGATATGACGTTCAGATCTCTTTACGTCACCCACTTACAAAGAAGCGTCACTTCCTTCGCAGACGCGCAGCAAATAAGTGGGAAGCCACTCAGCTTGAAATCACACTTAGACAAGAACTTGAAAAACAGCTTTCAGGTAATCCAATTCCAACATGGTCTGATCTAGTAGCAGCTTATGAAAGATACTGCTTGGTCAACAAAGCAGCATCTACCAGACACAACGAGCTTTCAATCCTCAGTCATCATGCAACGCCGCATTTACACTCGAAGATTGTAAATCAGATCACCGATGCAGACATTCGAGAGATCTTAAACAGAATTGACCCGTCGAGATCATTAAGTCTTAGACATAACGTGAGGAAGTGCCTTGCTAACGTCTTCAACTATGCTGTTGATTGCAGGCACATCACTGAGAATCCCTGCAGAAGAATCAAACTTCAGAAAGTACCTGACCCTCAACTTAATATTCTGACAGATCAGCAGATCAAGACCTTTCTAAAGAGTGCCGAAGCATCGGGGGTTGAATGGTTTCCGATTTGGGCAGTTGCAATCTATACGGGGCTAAGAAGTGGTGAATTGATTGCTCTTCGATACCGACATATTGAGCACAACGAAGGCAAGCCAGTTATCAAAGTTCAAGAGAGTTGGACAAAACAAGGCGGATATAAACCCTACACTAAGAATAGACAGGTTCGATCAGTACCCATCAATAAAGAAGTCCAACGCATTATCGACCAGCTTAAGAAAGCAAATCCAAATCAATGCGCACCAGATGATTTTATCCTTCCGCAGATTCCTACTTGGAAACAGGGGGATGCTGCAAAAGACCTGCGAGCCTTTCTTCAAGGGTGCGGTCTACCAGCAATCAGATTTCATGACCTTCGTGCCTGCTTCATCAGTCAATGCCTACTGCACGGTATTCAGCCGTCAGTAGTCATGAAGATGGTTGGGCATGGGGACATGAAAACCATGATGAGGTACTGCCGACACACGGGTTCCGATGTGTTGGGGCAGACTGATGTCTTGGATTTTAGTTAGCTTAAATTGAGGAGAAATAAAAATGCCACAAATACGAATAAAACTATCTGACCTCTTTGGTCTCGCTGAGGGGATTAGTATCTGTAACGGACACTACGAAGAGAGCCAAAGAACTAATCCAAACGGACGGGTTACATCTGTAACGCCAACACCCGAGTTTAATAGGTTGCGCCCCTATGAGCGCAACCTTGACAAACTGGATGAGCAGTCCACTTTGCTCTGGCATATCAAGAAGAGACACAAGCGCGATCAAGCCCTGCAGGCTTTAGCGAAAGAGATTAGAGATACGAGCCAGACCTTAGATCTATTGATCACAGCGATAAAAACCACTACCGATGCCGACAAGCTTGCGGAATTGAAAGAGCACTTTCAAGCTGCGAGAGACCGCAATTATGCACTCATAGACGAAGGCGCGTTGAAATTATTTGGAGACTGTGGTTTCGGCGGTGCCTTTTCAGAGGCAATTCAATTGCATCTGCTAGAGCTATTCAAAAAAGGAAAACTAAAAGGTCCGATGATCTGCGGTACCTTGCGTTAGAATTTGACTGGACAAGGATGTCCACTTTTATCTTAGGTTGTTAATTTTTTTGGTCTAAAAATGAAAGTAAATAAGAAAAGCATCAATACAATTGAAAAATCGTTATCCCAAATGAAACGCCTGTTTGCTAAGTGGTGCATAGCTAACAATCGTCGAGAGAAAATTAGAAAGCCCAATTTCAATCTACACAAAACAATTATGTGCAGCTCCGTCGATCGGGATAATGCCAAACATTATCAGTCGAAAATAGATTCCGCTCTCGGACAGATTAGATGGTGGGAGTACAAGGGTGGTCCCACATACAGCGAAGCAGAGAGTGACCACATTCGCACAATCATTGGAAACAAAATTGCAATGTTTGGAATCAAGCTACGTGAAAACGAAGATTTTGACGACGATTCCGACGACGATAGCTGTTACGAAGAAGAAGAAAACCCACTTGTAGAGAAAATAAGTAATTTTATTTCTATGTATTGTGATTTTCTTAGTTACGAGGAGATTGCAGAGATGAAACTAGAAGAGTTCACTAGATTTGTGGAATTAGTTGTCTCACCTGATCCATCTTTAGCCGAAGTAGCGAGTCTACAAGCAGAAGCAGAGAGATTCGTCAGATCAGTCCGACAGTTTCATGCAGGACTTTGGAGGTCAGCCTGTAAGCAGAGGTAAAAAGGCTAATAAAGCACCAACTCATTCGCTGTATAAATACTGTACATTATTAAAATGCTTATTTTAGGTTTTCCGCTCCATGTCCGATGCCACTTATCACCTATCAACACAAGTTTATCTCGAAGAGATCAAAGCAGTATCCGTCCTCTCCCACCCATCCTATCAATCATCACTGAATCAGAATAAAAGAT